>NZ_QNUB01000094.1:0-955 GCF_008042345.1 Bacillus sp. AR8-1 | reverse complement strand
GTTTAGGACCACTATTCGATCAAGGTTCACTTGCATATGGAATTGGTAATACAATTGAATTGTTCTATTTATGGAATATCATTTTAATTTGGCTAGGGTTACAAATTACAGCTGGAGTAAGTAAAGTGAAGGCAGCTATTCCAATTATTGTTTTATTCATTATTAAAGCGGGATTCCTAGCTGCGATTGTTGTATTGATTGCAAAGTTCTTACCTGGTTTGCCTGTATAATAATATGATTGAATTAAAGGGTGACTCTTCAAGAGAGTCACCTTTTTTATTTTTACCCTTACTTCAAATACCGCCAACAAAATTTCAAATACTATCTAGTGTAATTTCAAATTCCATCGGTAGTATTTGAAATTACTCACAGTGAAATCTTTTCTTTATTTTTATATTGTGAAGGTACCGCGGAATACTAGAAAGGTATACCTTTTAGAAACGGGTACTGTGTGAAGCCAGCGACTTTTACAGAGGTAGTTGTTTTGTATGAAGGAATGATTGTAAATCAAATAAAGAAATTAGGTATTCGCCAAGATTATGAAGAGTATTATCAATGTGGTTTAATTGGTCTTTGGCATGCGTATGAAAGATTTGATGCAAAGAAGGGGTATTTCCCTGCATATGCACTTGTAACAGTGCGTGGTTATATATTAGAAAGATTGAAGAAAGAATCTACTGTACAAGAAAGATATGTATGTGTAGGAGAGTATGAGGATATCTTTCATTTTGAAGACGTTGAAATGAGAGTGAAGGAATTTATGAGTGTGTTAGATGAGAAGGAGAAGTATATTATTTTTGAACGTTTTTTTGTAGGAAAGACGATGGGAGAAATCGCTTTAGAGACGGAAATGACATATTATCAAGTAAGATGGATGTATCGGCAAGCACTCGAGAAAATGCGAGATAGTGTAAGAGGATAAAAATAACAAATAGAATGGACGGTAAGGAAATAC
>NZ_QNUB01000093.1:0-1267 GCF_008042345.1 Bacillus sp. AR8-1 | reverse complement strand
ATATATCTGTTTGCCTTCAAATTCTAGTACTATACGTTGTACCGTTCCTCCTCCAAGTGATGAAATAGCTGCCACACATTCATTACACTGTTCTCGAAATGCCAATTTTCGTGGATCATCATTAAAATATGAGTATTGTGCACGTCCCCACATAACAGCAGCTCGCTGATATAGATCACGAGCAGTAACAGTGAATCCTTTTTGTTCATAATGTTTTGCACGTTCTTGAGCCTGAGAAGCAACCGTGGCCCATGCTTTTGGTATCATTGCTCCACTCTTTACTTGAGAAAAAACTTTATCAAAATCAGTGTGGTCGTGCCCTAACTGTTCCATAGTTGCCTTTGCTTCAGGATGCAAAGCATCAAACCCACCAAGTGCAAGGGCTATATCTAAAGCCCATCCTTGAGATTGTGAACGTTGAGTCATAATAATCATCCTTTATTTTTTAATTAAGTACTTAATGATTCAGTACTTAATTAAAATAATGAAGTATAATATGTACTTTTGTCAAGACTACGAGCCAAGTCGTTTTATTATTTTATTGATGACTTAAGGTGAGCATATATAATATTGCTTGGAAAATGAATAGCCAGTCTCTACTTAATTTGACTCTACTCTTTTTCATATGTTAATGTTAACTTCATATAATTAAGTACTTAGTTAATGAGAAAATGGTGATGTTATGACAAATTCTTCAAATAAGTTAACTGCGATAGACGAACTTAGTCAGGCTATATATAGTCTAACTGCAGCCGATGGACGTTTAAGAGGGCGAGCTACTCGTACATTAGGGGCAGTTTCAATGGTCCATGCTCGAACCCTTAAAGTATTAGCTGAAGAAGGCGGATTGTCAGTCAAAGAATTAGCTGATCGAGCAGAAACTACCGCCGCTGGTATTACTCAATTAATCAATGGATTACAACAGGCTGGTTACGTTGAGCGTGTTCGTTCAAATAACGACCGGAGAGTTGTCAATGTTCAACTTACGCCTAGTGGTTTAAATTGTCACTTAGAAAGAGAGAAAAAACTAAAACATATTCTTAATGCGAACCTTTCAGATTTTGATGCAGAGCAAATCGAGAAATCCTCTGAAATAATTAGATGTCTAGTTCATGTGCTTGACCAACTATAATAGTATTCTAAAGCTTTCTTGAGTTTTTAGAACTAACACATCGCTATTATGCTAAAAGAACTAGTTACCCCAAAATAATAAAAAAGAGCACCATGCACAAAATTTGCGTTTTGGGGGTACTTTAAAATATTAGCT
>NZ_QNUB01000092.1:0-950 GCF_008042345.1 Bacillus sp. AR8-1 | reverse complement strand
GTACTATTTTGTGGAAAACCAATTCAGGCAATAATAAATTTCATATTAACATTAATATTTTGGGTGCCAGGAGTTATACATGCAATTCTTGTAGTGCATGATAAAAAAGCTGATCGGCGTTTGAAAAAACAAATTCAAGCATATGATGAAATTAATAAGAGGAATCGAAGATAATTCATCTGTGAAATGTTTTTAAAAGAAAGGAGGATTAACCTCCTTTTTTTAGTGGGTGTTAAGTTTAAATTTTTGTGTGGCGGAAAGAATTTTTAATATAAGTTTTATGATAATAACTTTTAGATTGTGCATGTAATAGGCCAGTATAAATACTTTCTGGTACATTAAAGAAATCGTACATACCATTCTTTAATTGGATTCGCAAAATCATAGAAAAAGGATTATAGCCAACAGCAACTATATTTTTTGAAATCACGGGAGATAGCTTCATCATTACGCAACTCCTCACTTTTCATTTTTAATAATTTCTTGTAGATATTGAGGTTGTGAAGTTGAAATCCTTATAAATTAAGAGGTATTATACTTATATGCAATATATTAAATGTTTGTTATACGTAATTATAAGGAAGTTCACACGAAGTACATATCGTTGTGCTATTTTTATTTCACCTTTGATTTATAAATAAGAAAATATTGACCATTTGAAAAAAAGGTATATTATTTATACGAGGTATTAAAAATTCACTTTTTACATTCTATGCTTAAAGGGGCAGCGTTATTAGGAAAAATAGAAGTGAAAATAGTTTGTATAAGAAGTATTCTAAAATTTATAATCTGTGAATTGGGAAAATATTGAATGCTCCAGGTCAATATACTTTCTTAATCAAATGCATTTTAGAAAGTGACCTCAATATTTTTAAGTAAATCAACGGGAGAATTGAAAGGCAGGAGAAAGTAACATGTCAGAAAATTATCGTTCTCGAGCGGAACGACGA
>NZ_QNUB01000091.1:0-1082 GCF_008042345.1 Bacillus sp. AR8-1 | reverse complement strand
CAGTTATACATAGATGCATATTTACCACTGTATAGCGTTACACCCGATACACAAACCGCTGTACCTTGTCTCATGTCAGCATTTCCAGAACAAACCTTAATAATTAATGCGTGCTGTTGCGGAATATAGTTTGTCGGTACTTTGAAAGTGAAAGAGTATCTTCTGATTTCTCCATAATAGGTAGATGGTTCAGGAAAATCCATTTTTTGTTCATGCCATGTATCGTAACTTACATTGTCTCGGAATGTAACGCAGCATACTTGTAAACGCGGCTTCCCTGTTTTACGTACCCCATTTATCATTGCTGTTCTAAAATGAGCAGATACTGTGTATTCATTTCCAGGATGTATACCATTATTCACGATTGCTTCTGGATAGTTATACATATCTACCCTTGTGGCATTTACCATTTGCTCGTAATCGAATACAGGTTTATTTTTTTCTATTACTACATTGCCCCACGACTTCCAAGTAAGACCATATCCACCTTCAAATCCATAATAATCTGCATTCCCAATGTTTTTCTTTGTAACACTAGAAAAGTCGGGATCTGCTATTAGGTTTCGTCTTGATACCGCAGTTGTTTTTGTTCCCCATTCATCTTGGAATAGGAAGTCTAGCATTTTAACAGTTACACCGTCTTTATCAATGGTTATTTTATCACCGTCAATTCGAATAAGATTCGTATCAATTCCTTTTGCCGTTAACCATTTGACCATTGTATCTGCATTAATATTCAGTTTCTCAGCATCGATTGTAATCTTACCAGGTGACATATTGATAGAAGTAATGATACCGTCTTTTAAAATTTGTGCTAAGATCCCTTCATCTAATACCTGCAACTTCGATTCTGTTTTCTTTACATAGGCATTATAGGTCTCATTAATAAAACTTTCCTGTTTTTTGGAAATGATAGTAACGCCTTCCTCATTAGCAGCGATACTTCTTTCTAATTCGGTTACTTTTTTATCGTAATCTTTAGTTGCTACTCTATTAGCGATATCCTCTAACATTTTGTCAGCATCCGTTTGATCTTTCGGATGTAGCCAAAATTCTGTAGCTATAGTACCACGTTGTAACAT
>NZ_QNUB01000090.1:0-848 GCF_008042345.1 Bacillus sp. AR8-1 | reverse complement strand
ATTCATATGTTACGTTATATAAGTCCTTTTTTAAATCTTATTCATTCTAGCAAAAAGTCCTAGTCCCCCTAGGGCTTTTTTGCATTCAAACAATGAGTTGTATTTTTTCTCAATAACCGAAACTACTTAACATGGTAAAATAATAATCGGACTGGCATTCAATACCATATTACAATGGATCAAATCGCAAAAAGGCACCTTAGGGTGTCTTTTTTATAGAGAATCAGTTTAAAAACTAAAAATAAAAGAACCTCAATAAATGAGGTTCAAAAAATCTACTATTTTAAATTACCTTCGTAAAAAGCAACTCCATTTTGAACATGTTTTAAGTACCACGTAATCGTCCCGCCACAAACATTTTCATTAAAGCTATTAGCATATACTCCATTTGAGTAATAAAGAGTTCTTTTGAATTTACCATTAGAATACTCATAAGGAATTGAGCATGTTGCTTGCTTCGGAGAGCTCACAGCTTTTTGCGTATCAGCTGAAGCTGCACCAATTCCCCCTGTTAATGCAATACCTGTTGCTACTGCTCCTACTACTAATTTCCTGAACATAATAAATCCCCCTTTAATAGTTTTTATAGCTTACAACTTAAATGTATCACTTTTGTAATTTATGTAAATATCTTGAATATGTAGAAATATTTATTTAATTATTGGTAATATTAGGATTTCATTTTATCAAATGGATAATAGAGGGATTAGAAAAGCATGTAAAAATACAGATAAGTTTATATTAAATGAATGTGGTTCAAGTCGGCGAAAGGAACTTTTGGTGTCTTTTTTTGTACATAAAAAAATCTCACCATCTTATAGAAACGATAAGCCCTTTAAAACAATAAT
>NZ_QNUB01000009.1:131485-283137 GCF_008042345.1 Bacillus sp. AR8-1 | reverse complement strand
TTTCTGATCTTAGGTATTTCGTTTGTTATCATATATATAGAAATAAAAGTTAATAAATTTTTACAAAAGTGATAGAAAATGAGAATGAAATACCAATAATAAGTAAAAGCAGCTGCTAAAGGGGAACTGAGGAAGGAAGAGGCTTATGATTTTCAATTCTGAAGAGGATTTAATTATAGCTATGAAAAAACATGATCAAGATGCTTTGAAAGAAGTAATTGATCAATATGGAAAATTAATTTTGTACATTATTCATAAATCATTAAGTACCCCTATTGAAAAACAATATGTGGATGATTTTTTTCAATGTGTTTGTAATAGCAATAGCTGGGCTTCTAGTTTTAAAATATTTAATGTGAAAATAAAAAGCGGCATAATAGCCGCTTTTTATCGTTTGGTTAGTATTTTATTTATGATTTTGTATTTTGAAAAACTTACTTATAATAAATGCAAACTTTCAATAAGAAGATACATACCCGTGCAACTTAAAAGGATGTACGTAAATATTTTGAAAATTCGTTGATTAAGCCATTTGAAAATAATTTGCCCTATATACAAACCTAGAAATACGATTGGAATAGCGTAAAAACTTGATTCCCAAATTGTTTTGTTTGTGCCAGTAAAGAGTATTTGAGTTAGTAGGCTAATGAAATATATAAATAGATAAAAAGCTAAAGTAGTTGCTCTCAATTTCTCTTTTTTCGTATCAGTTCCTGTAAAGTAAAGTAACAGGGGTGGTCCTGGCATACCGATACTTGTCGTTAAAAGACCGGATAATCCGCCCACTAAGAAATCTCTAGATTTTGTTGGTTTAATCTTAAAGTTGCATATTAGCATCAACGTTAATAGTAAAAGCAGGATGCTAATTGCTAATTTAAAAGTGTTGATGTTAATGGAAGTGAAAATGAAAATGCCAAAAGGAACACCAACTATACTTCCGAAAATTAATCTTTTCAGTAGTATAAAATCAATATCTATTCTTATTTTCCAAATGAGTGATATGGAAATAATTAATGATAAAATGATATTTATTTGTATAGCTTCTTGTGGTAGAAATAACATGAGTAAGAAAGGTGTTGCCATAATAGAAAAGCCAAAACCTGTACTTGTTTGTAAAATAGAAGCTACTAATATAATACATATGAAAATGAATATAATTTCCAAAATAGCCCCCCTACATAATCAAATTTAATAAATATTTTAACATAAAGTGAAACTTTAATCAGTGGGAGGCTTACTGCACGGCAAATAGCGGCTTTTTATGTGGCATTTAATATTCTAATGATGATCCTGTAGTTTTAAAGTATTTTTCTCGTGAAGGAGTCATTGCCCGGATTGCTAATAAACAGGAAAGGAAAAGAATGAGTAACGAGCTACTTATTACAGTAAATTGAACGGAAAGAAATTGTGCGGATGCCCCAATTGCTAAAACGAAAAAGATTTGGATGAAATTTTTTATGGAATCAAACACGCTATCGATACGTCCTATCATATATATAGGGATGTTATTTTGATAAAATGTTATAAAGCCAGTACCAGCAAATGATGAAGAAATACCAAGTAAAATGAAACCACCTGCTGCGACTATAAATGAATTTGAAAAGGCGAAAATTACATAGCCTATTGCTGTGAAAATCATACCTAATCCGATACAATGTTGAATTGGTAATCGTTTGGCAAAGAGAGAGACGAGAAATGAACCGGAAACGTAAGCAGCGCCAGTTATACTAACAAGCATACTGTATTCTATATCGGTTAAAAACAGTACTTGCCTCGTAAAAACAACTTCTTGTGAATCGAGTGCCATAGAAACAAGCATAGTCGCTTGAAATAAAACGAATATGAGAATAATGTACGTTTCTGTTCGAGCGAACGAAAAAACTTGTTTCCAATCACTTCGTAATGTTTGTACAAAAGTATTTGCAACTTCTTCGTTTTGCTTTGTTTGTAATGTAATGTTTGGCAAGAAGTAAATGAGAATGGTAGAAAGTAGAAATGAAAGTGAGTTGCAGTAAATAACAAAGGCTGCTGAGTATGTGGTGAGAAGTATTCCAGCAAGAGCTGGACCGATAATAAAAGCCCCGTTTGTACATAGGCTATTCCATGCATTAAATTGAGCGCGCTCTTCAGCTCGTATGAGCATTGTTTTATAAGTAAATGAAGCTGGATCAAAAAATGATGTAGCGATGCGAGTTAAAAAGATGAACATATAAATGGCCCAAATAGAATCAAATAATGGAATACAGCCAATGAGAGCTGCTCGAATTATATCTGTGATGAGCATAATGGACCGTTTGTTTAATCGATCTACTATACTACCAGACCATATTTTTGTAACAACAGTGGCGATTGGACCAACAATCCATAATCCTGCTACAGCAGCAGGTGAGTTTGTGCTATTTAACACCATTAAGTTCAGAGCGATGAGATACATAAAATCACCTAAACGAGAAATTCCTGTTCCCGACAATAATAATAATTTATTTTTCATGAATAAATGGCCCTTTCTTTCATTGTTTTTTAATCCTGCAGGAAATAGCGTATTCCTCTTCAGAGTTTGATTGACGAGCGGTTTTGTTTTCCCAGCGTAATAAAACTTGTGTAATCTCCCAAGTAAGCTGTTGTAATTCCTCTGGAGTTAAAAATAAATGAGATACAATATGACTACCTGTATTCGTTCCTTCTGTGCCGCTTTCTTCAATATAGAAATGAGCAGCTTTTGCTTTATAATATTTTTCAATAATCCCTCGTTTTTCCTTCGTTTCTACTAATTCAAGCAACCCTCCATCATATAAAATTTGAACGTGATAATGTACGCTTCCAGCAGATTTATTTAGTTTAGTAGCAACTTGTTTTGCAGTAAGTGCTTCATCTTTTAAAAGGTGAAGAATTTGAATGCGAGTTGCATTGGAAATGAGCTTCTGCTGCTCAGCTGAAATAGTAAGTCTATCGTCAAACATTATGGCACCCCTTTTCTTATAATCTAAATTTATTGTATATTCTAAAAAATTAGAACGTAAGGAAAATAAATCGTCTTTTTCCTCTGTATTTCGACATAAAAAAATTAGCATGTTTATAAACATGCTATTAAGTAGAAGGAGATTCTTCATTAAATTCCCCGCGATAAAACAAGAACAGCCATATAAAACTTACAAAAATACAACATATAGCTAATAAACTGCCAATCATTTGAGGAGAAAGAATTTCTAACAGCCCTCCTGTAAAAAACATCGATAACTGAATAAGAGATCCGTAAATAGAATAATGGAATGAAAAAACTTTACCTATCATATTTTCGTGTGTGTAAGTTTGAAGTAATGTCGTATCAAGTGGAACGATAATTCCTCCTGCTATACGCATACAGAATAAAGTAATGATACCGATAATAAGTTGATCGGATAGAATGAATCCGAGAAAGAAAATTCCTTGTAATAAGTAGGCCCAACCGAATACTTTTTTCATTTTTTCTTTATTATGGGATATATAAAGATTAACGAGAAGGCTTCCTATCATAAGTCCAGCCCCTTGAACCGTATATAAAATCCCAATGTTCGTATGGAAAATTTTTTCGGCATAGATCGTTAGAAGTAGTTGATAAGCGCCTCCAATAATCCCCCATGAAATGCCGACAAGAATTAATGTTAAAATGATTTTTGTTTGTAATATGTATGTATAACCACCTTTTATATCAGTGAAAAATGCTTTGTTCTTGTTACAAGTATCATGAGCAGGAATACTCATATTATAAATAAAATAGGCTGAAAGAAAGTATGATAGGCTATTTACTAAAAAAGCGAACTCAATATGTAAAGATTGTGCAATTACTCCGCCCAAAGAAGCCCCCATAATAGACATAAAACCATTAATTGTACTAGAAAGAGAGTTAGCAGTTACGAAATGATTTTGGTGTACGATATTTTTTAAGGTTGCTTGTTTAGCCGGTTCAAATAAACAAGCAAGTACAGATAAACATATATTAGCAATGAAAATAATCTCAATTTTATAGCCTGCGAGTAAGTATGTAAGGACTAGAATTCCCCGTGTAATATCGGTAAAAATCATAATATTCTTTTTAGAGAAACGATCTACAATTCCGCCTATGAATGGACTAAGAAGAAGCTGTGGTAAACCTTTACTTATAAAAGTAAGTGCGATTATAAACGGCGATTCCGTTATGCTGTAGACAAATGTTAATAAAGCTACCGTATGGAACCAATCCCCAAGTACACTTAATGTTTGCCCATAAAATAGTTTATTGAAGTTTTTATTTGTTTTAAGAAGTGTGGAATAAGAAACGGACATAAATAGATTACTCCTTATGTAATGACGATGTTTGAATTTGTTCTTTCCACTCACTCAAATACACTTTTTCCGCTGTAGGAAGTCCAACAGGTAATTGTGCAATCAATTCTAAACTATTTCCATCAGGGTCGTTAAAGTATACGGCTGCATGTGCTAATTCCGGAAAAACAATCGGTTCAATTGGTTCCATTCCAAAGTCTTTTCGTGCTGAAATTCCTTTTTGATTTAGCCAATGAATCGCATTTTCTAAATCATGTAAACTTACTTGAAAGGCGATATGTCGTAAAGAGGGGTGATAATTCACTTTGTATTCTGTGCCTTCCCAAAGGCCGAGCCAACTCTCATTTTCTTTAATCCAAAAGAAAGCAATATTATCTCCTCTTTTATATAATTTTAGCCCTAGTGATTCATAAAAAGGTATTGATACTTTTAAGTTGCGGACAGGTAAATGTGCTTCGTAAAGACCTCTAATCATTGTAATCCCCCTTAGTAAAAATGTTTCTTATTCCATAGTAAACAATATGTTGCTAGTTGAAATCGCAAATAAGAGGGATATAAATTCATACGAAAGTATGAAAAAAAACAGCTCATATTTGAGCTGTTTTTCTATAGTTTTTAGTTCATTTTTCAAGGATAGGATATATTAATATCCGTATCCGCCGCCACCCCAACAGCTACATCCGATGATGATTAGAAGGATGAATAGTACGATAAGCAAAGCAAATCCACCGCCGAAACCAGCGCAACTTCCACCATAACTCATATGTTTTCCTCCTTTTTAGTAAGTTAATCTATATGGTTCATGGACTACTATATACAGTATGTTTTTTGTATAGAAAACGAGCCAGTCTCATTTATAATTAGACAAATGCCTGTAGATTCATTAGGATTGTATGTTTGTGATTTGTAAATAAACCTTTACGTGATTCGTAATTTAGGCATAGAAAAATAAAAAATTGTAAAAAAAACCATTTTTTTATTTTTTTATGAGAGAATATGTACTATAATTTTACAAGTAATATTATGGGAAAAGGGAGTTTTAGTATAGAGATGGAGATGGGACAATTACAAAATAAAATAGAAAACAAAAAGAAAGAGTTAATTCAACTTGTTGCGAGACACGGATTGGATCATGATAAAGTTTTGTTATTTAGTCGTGATTTAGATATACTAATTAATAAGTTTATGAATATAAAAGACAAAGTGCATAAATAAAAAATTTATAGTTTTTTATATTAAGATGTTTCACGGAAAGGAGAGGACAGTAATTGGAACATTTACAGGAAGAATTGTATAAACAAATAAAAGAAGAAAAAGGTACAGTTACAATTTTCTTAAAGAGTGGCGTTAGAATAGTAGGAGAAGTTGTTGGAGTAGATAAATTTACAGTTTTAATCTTAGTGGATGGAAAACAACAGCTTATTTATAAGCAGGCTATATGAAATAAGACACTCTTGTTGAGTGTCTTATTTCATTATTGCTTGCATGCTTCAACATCAATGCCGGCAGCAATTAACTTCTTTTCTCCATCTTGTTCAATAATTTTTTGTAATTTAGATAGGAAAGAATCAAAGTTTGTATGCTTTGCTACTTGGAATGTCATTTTATGTTCAATTGGTAGCCACGTATCAATATCAGCTTCGTTATGCTGGATTTTCACCTCAAGTTTATCGAGTGCATTAGCAACTTTTGCTTCGTACGTTTCTTTTGCTTCAAACTCCATCCATAAGTCATATAATTCCTCACCGAGAGAACCTGTTAACGTTTGTTTAATATTTAAAATAGCTTCTAGTTCATTTTTTTGTTTTTGTAGCTGTAATTCGTGACTATTCATCGTATCAAATGCAGGGATATCACCAGCTTCGGCTTCGACTAGGTCGTGAATAATAACCATTTTAAGTAATTTCTCAATATTTACTTTTTGATCCAAATAAGGTTCAACTAAAATGGCCATTAGAGACATACGCCATGTATGTTCGGCAACACTTTCTTGACGTCCGTTGGAAAGCCAGCTATGTCGCATTTCATATTTTAGTTTTTCTGCTAATGCAATGACTTGTAAAATGTTGTGTTCCATCGTGAGCCTCCTCATGTTTTTATACCATAATTCTAATATAGAAATGAAATGTGTCAATTTTATGAGTATATTGCGATAAACAGATGATAAGCGTATAATACATGTTATATGTGAAAACGTATTATTAAAATAAAAAAATGTTATATGAAAATGGAAAGGAAAGGGCAGAAATATGGGAGAAAAAAATCAAGTATTAGCTAGACCACAAAGAAGAAAAAGGAAGTTTGATATTTCTAGCCCAGTGGGCATTATAGTAGGTTTCATCATAGTGATAGCGGCGATTATGCTTGGCGGCGGTGGAATAAAAGCTTTCAAAAACTTTTTAGATATTTCATCTATTTTAATTGTCATAGGGGGAACAACAGCGACAATTGTTGTGGCATATCGATTTGGAGAAATAAAAAAATATACGAAAAGTATTTTCACTGTTTTACATAGAAGAGAAGAAGATTTAGAACAGTTAACGGATTTGTTTGTTGATTTTTCGAAAAAGTCTAAAAAGAACGGCTTGCTTTCTTTAGAGGTTGATGGAGAGCAAGTAGACAATCCTTTTATTCAAAAAGGAATTCGATTAATGTTAAGCGGTTACGATGAAGATGAATTAAAAGAAGTGTTATTGAAAGATATTGAAACGGAAGTGTATGAGTTAAGAAAAGGAGCAGCATTATTAGATAAAATTGGTGATTTTGCTCCAGCTTGGGGAATGATTGGTACGTTAATCGGTCTTATCATTATGCTCCAAAACTTACAAGATACATCGCAAATTGGTACAGGGATGGCAGTTGCGATGTTAACGACATTATATGGGTCTGTACTTGCGAATATGATTGCAATCCCTCTGTCGGAAAAAGTATACCGTGGTATTGAAGATTTATATACAGAGAAGAAGTTTGTAATAGAAGCAATTTCAGAATTGTATCGCGGACAAATCCCTTCTAAATTAAAGTTGAAACTGGATACATACGTATACGAAACAAAGGTAAAAGGAGCAGCCTAATATTTCAAGGAGTGGTATGATGAGTAAAGGACCGCAAAAGGGATCGCCTCGTTGGATGACGACTTTTACAGATTTAACGATGTTATTATTAACTTTCTTTGTATTACTAGTTGCTACATCAAAGCAAGATGCAGTAAAATTGTCAAAGATGCTTGAAAAGTTTAGTGATACGGGGCAAGTAGATGCAAAAGTAATGAAAAATACAATACCAGATATTTCACATGAAAAAAATGATGAAAAAATGATCTCAAAAAAGAGAATGGATGAATTATATAAGAAGTTGAAAGCGTATGTAGATAATAACGGTATTAGTCAAGTGAATGTATATCGAGAGGATACAGGGGTAAGCGTCGTTATAGTAGATAATTTAATATTTGATACAGGCGATGCGAACGTTAAGCCCGAAGCGAAAGAGATAATAAGTCAATTAGTTGGATTTTTTCAATCCGTACCTAACCCAATTGTTGTAGAGGGACATACAGATAGTAGACCTATTCATAACGAGAAATTTCCTTCTAATTGGGAGTTATCTTCAGCACGAGCGGCAAATATGATTCACCATTTAATTGAAGTGTATAATGTGGATGATAAAAGGCTAGCTGCGGTAGGATATGCAGACACAAAGCCAATTGTACCAAATGATTCACCGCAAAACTGGGAAAAAAACCGTCGCGTTGTTATTTATATAAAAGAGTAGTATATTATTATTTTAATAATAAAATAATAAAAATACGAAAATTCTTTTAAAAAAATATTAAATTTTATCATTTTATTTTGTATAATGAGTGAGAATGATAAGGTGAAATATTAAGATATATTTATACATAGAAGGAGAGAATTAAAAAGAATGGCACATAAAATTTTAGTAGTAGACGATGCGATGTTTATGCGAACGATGATTAAAAACTTATTAAAAAGTAATGCTGAATTTGAAGTTATCGGCGAAGCAGAGAATGGGGTAGAAGCAATTCAAAAGTATAAAGAACTTCAACCTGATATTGTAACATTAGATATTACTATGCCAGAAATGGACGGGCTTGAAGCATTAAAAGAAATTATTAAAATTGATTCAAGTGCAAAGGTTGTTATTTGTTCTGCAATGGGACAACAAGGTATGGTATTAGATGCAATTAAGGGCGGGGCAAAAGACTTTATTGTAAAGCCATTCCAAGCGGATCGTGTAATTGAAGCTTTAACAAAAGTAGCAAATAGTTAATATAGAAGGGGTGCCACAAGGAATCAAAACAGTGATAGCGGATCGACGTGTGGCCCCCTTTTTTCTCATTATAAAACACTAAATTGTTATACATAAATGAAATGTTTGTTAGACAGGTAGGGGATAAAAATGCAAACAGATCTATTAAATATATTTTTCGAAGAGTCAGAAGAACATTTACAGTCGCTAAATGAAAATGTGCTAGTGTTAGAGCAAAATCCTGCTGATATGGATGTTGTAGGAGAAATATTCCGCTCCGCTCATACATTCAAAGGTATGTCTGCGAGTATGGAATTTACAGAGATGGCTGATTTAACGCATAAGATGGAAAATGTATTAGATGAAATTCGTCATGGAAATATAGTTGTAAATGCGGATATTATTGATGTGATTTTTGAGTGCATTGATAATTTGGAGAAGATGGTTGCAGATGTGCAACAAGGTGGAATGGGCAATATTGATGTAGTCTCAACTAAACAGAAATTAGAAGCATTATTGAACGGTAATGTAGAAACTTCTACGGAACATATAGAGCAAAATCATATAGACAACGATGATGCAGTTTCGCATGAAGTGCATATAACAGTTGAACAGCAAGCAATTTTAAAAGCAGTACGTGCCATTATGTGTATTGAAGCATTGCAGAATGTAGGGAATATACAAAAAACAGCTCCGAGTATTGAAGAAATTGAAGCAGATGCTTTCGGATTTGAATTTACGGTATTTATGGATACTGATTGTAGTATAGAAGAATTGAAACAAGTAGTACTTCATGTTTCTGAAATTGAGAAAGTGGAAGTAAAGCAAGGAGAACCTATATCGAGGGAAGTAGCTTCTAAAAAAGTCGTTACACAAGAAGTTGTGCAAGTAGAAGGAACGCTACAACCAGCTGTGGCTACGCAGGTAGAATCACCGATAGTGGCAACGAATCAACCTACAAGTGCTATGCCAGCTAAAAGTACTACAAAAACGAAAAATGCTAAAGTGGAGAATCGTTCAATTCGTGTTCAATTAGAGAAAATCGAAAGATTAATGAATATGTTTGAAGAAAGTGTAATTGAACGTGGGCGCATTGATGAATTGGCTGAAACGATTCAAAACAAGGAGTTAATTGAACATTTAAATCGATTAGGCGATATTTCAAAAGATATTCAAAACGTACTATTAAATATGCGTATGGTGCCGATTGAAACTGTGTTCAATCGTTTCCCACGTATGGTACGTATGTTAGCGAAAGATTTAGGGAAAAAAATCGATTTACAAATTACAGGTGAAGATACTGAAGTAGATAAAATTGTTATTGATGAAATCGGTGATCCGCTCGTTCATTTAATTCGAAATGCAATCGATCATGGTGTTGAAACTGTTGAAAAACGACGTGATGCAGGTAAAAATGAGACAGGTACTATTAAATTAGAAGCCTTTCATAGTGGAAATCATGTCGTTATTCAAATTACGGATGATGGAAACGGTATTAATAAAGGGAAAGTATTAGAAAAAGCGATTAAAAATGGCGTTGTAACTGAAGCAGATGCAAATAGATTAACAGATCGTGAAGTGTTTGATCTTATTTTCCAACCAGGATTTAGTACAGCTGAAGTTGTATCAGATCTTTCTGGACGCGGTGTCGGATTAGATGTTGTAAAACATACGATTCATAGTTTAGGTGGACATTTAATCATTGATTCTGAGGAAGGAAAGGGAAGTACATTTAGAATTGAACTTCCGTTAACGTTGTCTATTATTCAATCTATGCTTGTTCAAACGAATGATAAGCGTTATGCTTTACCTCTTGGAAATATCGTTGAAGCAATTCGAATTAAGAGAGAAGACATCCAATCCTTACAAGGAAAAGATGTGTTAAATTATCGTAATCAAATTATTGAAGTGAAACATTTAAGTACTGTATTTGGTGAAAAAACAGTAGATGAGGCGTTTGCGTCATATGATGGTCAAATGGTTCCTGTGTTAATTGTTCGTAATACACATCGCAGCTATGGACTTATTGTAAACACAATTATCGGTCAAAGAGAAATAGTCTTAAAGTCATTAGGTGACTTCTTTGCAGAGAGTTCTAACTATTTCTCTGGTGCGACGATTCTCGGTGATGGACGAGTGGTCCTCATTTTAAACCCAGAAGGTTTATAATAGGAATGAAGGAAAGCTCCCCACTTGTATACAATTGGGGAGCTTTTTGGCTAATCGTTACTAATCTAATAATGGGAATACATACATATTAACGTTTTATATAATAAGTTTGCTAAAATCAAATGAGAGTTTATATTATTTGATAGAAAAACAGAAATGAGGAGGCAGGGAAAATGCCTGAGCAACACACAAAAGGGGATACGAGCACGATTGTGCTAGAAAAAGAAAATGAGCATTTAACGCCTCAAGAATGCGATATTCTTGGCGAAATTGCAAATATATCATTTGGTTCAGCTTCGACTGTATTATCAACGATTTTAAATAGGCAAGTAAGCATTACTGCTCCTCGCATAGAGTTGGTAGATTTATATGATTCAAGAGATGTCGAAGTTCCACATGTTGTATTAAACATTCATTTTACAAAAGGATTAGATATGGAAAACCTTCTTGTTCTTAAACAAGATGTTGCATTGTCCATCGCTGATTTAATGATGATGGGAACAGGTGAAGTGGAGGATGGAAAAGAACTTGGTGAATTAGAACTAAGTGCTGTACAAGAAGCGATGAATCAAATGATGGGATTCGCAGCTACATCTATGTCGGAATTCTTCCAAGATACAGTAGATATGTCTCCGCCGACGATTAATGTTGTAAAGTTATCAGAAGAAATGGAGAAAATCTCTGAAATCGATGGGAATCATACGATTGTTAAAGTGTCGTTTGATTTAAAGATAGATAATCTTGTAAACTCTAAACTTGTACAAATTGTTTCAGTTGAGCATGCGAAACAAATGGTAAATAAATTAATGCAATTATCTGGTGGAGTAGAAGAAAAAGACGAGCCAGCAGAAGTAGTGGAAACTGAGATTGTAGAAGAAGTTGAAAAAGAGCATTTAACACAAGAAGAGAAAGATGTGCTTGGTGAAATTGCAAATATTTCAATTGGTTCCGCTTCAACAGTATTGTCAACGCTTTTAAATCAGCCAGTTACAATTAGTACACCAAATGTGGAAGCAATCAATGTTCGTCATTATGATGGAGTACCAGTGCCATTTGTTATTTTAAATGTTGACTTTGTTGAAGGGCTAAAGAATGAGAATGTATTCGTATTTACGAAAGATGTCGCCTTAACAATGGTAGATTTAATGATGATGGGAACAGGGGAAGTTGATCCGGAAAAAGAGCTTACTGAATTAGAACTGAGCGGTATTAAAGAAATTATGAACCAAATGATGGGTCACGCTGCTACGGCGATGTCAGAAATGTTCCAAGAAAAAATGGACATGACGCCGCCAAATGTTAAATTTGTAACGTTAAAAGAAGAAATGGAGTATTTGGGAGAATCAATGGAAGTGGACGAACTCGTTCAAATTACGTTCAATCTTGAAATTGGTGATCTGCTTCAATCGAAAATGTATCAAATTTTGCCAATTTCTGAAGCGAAAGAAATGGTAAGGCGACTTCTGTATCCAATGGTGGAAGAAGAAGAGATTGCCACAGAAGAAATTGAAGAAGAAAAAATTGTAGAACCAGTTGTGCAACCTATTGAATTTAAAGAAGTAAAACAAATGGAACCAGTATATATGGACACGTCCATTCTACAAAATGTAGAAATGAACGTGAAATTTGTATTTGGAAGTACAGTGAAAACGATTCAAGATATATTAAGTTTACAAGAAAATGAAGCAGTTGTACTAGATGAGGATATTGATGAACCAATTCGTATTTATGTAAATGATGTATTAGTGGCGTATGGTGAACTTGTAAATGTAGATGGATTTTTCGGAGTAAAAGTGACGAAATCACTATAAGGCATTGAAATAGGAGTTTGAACTAGTAGATGAAAAACGTAAAGTTTTTTCTAATGAGTTGGCTATGCATACATGTGTGCTTGTTCTTCCCCTTGCAAAGTCAGGCTGAGGAACAAATTGAGCCAGATCAAAAAATAAGTGAAGTGAATGTACAAGAAGAAAATAAGGAATCTCAAGAACCGCCAGAGCAAGTGGAAACGAAACAAGATGAAGAGAAACAAAAAGAAGAGAAACAAAAAGAAGCAGAACAACAAGAAGTAGCAAATAAACAATTGAGTGAAAGAAAGATAGAAACAGAACAGGGAATTATTACAGTAAATAAGCTGGAGCTTAAAGTTGGCGAAGAGGTGCGAATTGCTGTAGAACCGAATGGGAAAAACATTCAAAGTATGAAAGGTATATTGCAGTTACAAAAAAATGGCGAGCAATATGCGCAAGAAAGAATGTTATCTTTTGAGTATGATGAAGAAACGAAGAGCTGGGTTGCTAACTATAAAGCAGGGGATTTTGATTTGCAAGGTGATTGGAATCTTCAGCTCGTTCAAAGTTACAAAGAGAATGAGAAAGAAGAGCTCATAAAAAATGAAGTGAAAGTCCCGCTCATTCGTATTAAAAATGAAACGCCAACTATAGATAAAGAATTGCCAAAGTTACAGAAAGTTACTATTGATGAAGTAAAAGAGAACTTAGTTGAACGAAAACAGGGAGATTCTATACATATACGAGTAAAAGCGTCAGATATAGAATCGGTTGTAAAAGAAGTGCGCGTTACATTAAAAGGGAAAGAAAATAAAGAGCTTTCCTTTTTATTAGACTACAACAAGCATGATATGGATTGGCAAAAAGTATTTGAAATAACAGAAGCATTGCCGGCTGGGCCATACGAATTACTTGTAGAGATAATAGATGCAGCAGGTAATAAACTTGTTGAGGAAAGTGAATATACCATTTCTGTTTTGGTGCCAAAAAACGAAGATGATAAAAAGATAGAAGAGAAAGAAAAAGAAGAAAAATTAGATAATAAACTAGAAAATGAATTAGAAGATAAGAAAGAAAATGAGAAACAAGAAGATTCGAAAGTCAAAAACCCGCTTCCAGAAGAAAATTTGCCAGTTGTTCAAATTCCGAAGCAAGATGAGATAGTAAATAAGTTTATAAAAGAACCGTTGAAAGAGAAAGAGGAATTTACTTACGTTATAAAAGAGCCGTTCGAAGACAACAAGGAAGTACATAAGGGGAAGAACCAAAAAGAGAAAAATAACAAACAAGTTGCCTCTAAAAAGAAAGAACAAAAAGAAGAACCGAAAGACAAGAAAGAAGAAAAAGGTGAACAGGGAGTGCAAGCTTCTGATGTGTTTACTATCATGTCAGGTTTATTCGTACTGTTTTTAGTTTTAAAGAGTAATAAAGAATGGGGCTAATTATTTCATAGTAGTGGAGGCGCTTAAATGGAGATTAAACGTACGACAATTGAAGATAAGGCGTTACAACCATTAAAACAGCCTGCAGCTATTTCGGAGCATGAAATCCAGAAAGAACGAAAGCGTAGCAATTTAGTGTTTACTGGACAGTCTAAAATTATTTCGAAAAATAATGAAATAGGTATTTTACTTGCAAGTTTAAGTGATGGAAAGATTATGAAGGAAATGCTTTCTAAAGAGATGGATACAGTGTTACAACTTTTTAAAAAGTTACACACGTTATCTGGAGAAGGTAAGCAAACAGAAAAAATATTTGAACAAGTAATTAGAAGCCTACAAGGGCTTGTTAAGCAGGCGCATATAAAAGAACTTCCTTTGTTAGATGGAACATATGATTTCGCTGAAGTACAACTATCATTTGGTAGAAAAGTACATATTCCGTTACTAGATGTGAGTGCACTTATCTCTAGAGTGGAAAGTGATTCTTCAGAAGGAAATATAAATTTGATGGTAACGGTTATTACTGCTTATATAACGAAACTGTCTAACGAAACAATTTTAATTAGCGTTACAGACCGTATTGCTAAAGATCGGGATGTAAGTGTATGGAGAGCGCTTGCGGAAATGAACATGACACAATTGTCACAGGCGTTGAAACATACGGTGCAAGAACATAAATGGTCTATGACGTTTCTTTTTCTCTTTATATGGATTGTCGGTATTATTTTAATTCGAGTTATGTAAAAAGGTCGTCACTCCATTGTGACGACCTCTTTTATATTTTTTCGTAGAAGAATGTATCAAATCGCTGAAGATTGTAACGTTCGGGTGTTAAAATTTGTTCCGTACTACCAACAAATAGTACACCGCCTTTTCGTAAAGAACGACTAAATTTTTCATAAAGTTTTACTCTTGCTTCTTCTGTAAAATAAATCATTACGTTACGACAAATAATCAAATCATAATTTGTATCGAACGACTGCATTAAAAGGTCGTGCTGTTTGAACGTAACGTTTTGTTTAATGTTTTGATGCAATGAATATATATCATTCTCTTTTGTGAAATGACGTTCTTTCAAATCATTAGGTAATTCCTTCAGAGAACGTTCTGTATATTGACCGCGTTTTGCGGTTTCTAAAATATGAAAATCAAGATCTGTTGCTTGAATTTCAAAACGAAATGGAGCTAGATGCTTTGATAAAATTAAAGAGAGTGTGTACGGTTCTTCACCAGCAGCGCAAGCGGCACTCCATACCTTTAATTTTCCGCTATTTTGTTCGAGTAATTTTGGTAGTGCTTTCGACTCTAAAGTTTGCCAGCGTTCTTTATTTCTAAAAAACTCTGAAACGTTAATTGTAATATAGTCAATAAAATTTAAAAATAAATTTTGATCAGCGCGTAATTTGTTTAAAAAATTAGTGTAGTTTTCGAAGCCTTTTCTCGAAATGAAAGCATCGATTCTACGGCGCATTCTATCTTGTTTATAAGAAGCGATATCCATATTGAATTGTTGTTTAAAACTCGCGATAAAATGATCATAATCTTGTTCAATTATCATATTTACAATGGGCACAATAATAATATTGTGCCTCCCCCTTTACATCATACGAATTTTTTGTTCAAAGCTTTTTTTCATTTGCTTTTCATGTAATCCTGGTAAATCATAAATGACAGCATCAATACCTGCTTCTTTTGCAACATCGACAGGGATGACAGATGTATGTTTGTCCCCATTATAAAAACAGAGAACTAAATCAGTGTCTTCAATAATTTGTTTAACAAAAAACATATAATCTGATCGGTAAATGGAGTCAGAAGGATGATCAAAAGCAACATATTCGGCTCCGTGTTTTTTTAAGTAATCAACGACTTCTTGAAATTCATCTGTTATTGCTTGCAATGGTTGCAGTGTGTAAAGGCATAAATTTTGAGCGAGTCTTTCATTCTCAACGAAAAAACGAAGAACCTCATTTTCAATAGATTTATAACATAATATGTAAATTTTATGTTTGTGAGCATAGTCAGTTAAAAATTTTTTAATTTCTTCTTGATCTAATGCTGTTAATTGATTTGAACCACAAAGGAAAATATTCATAGAATTGTGCCACCTCATGCTAAATTGTAACATATCTTTTATAAAAAATAACTGCAAAATATTACTGTTCAGAGTATAATTATAAATAACTGGATTTTACGATTAAGTTTAGGAAGAAATAAAAAAATAAATAGGTGATATATATGCTACGTTCTATCTCACATAATCCAATTTTATCGCATATACCGCCTGCTACTCAAATGCCGAAAGAAGCAAATGTCAGGACAGGACTTGCATTTTCGGATAATTTGCATGCAGATCCGAAAAAAGATAAATTACTAGAACAAATGGAAGCGTTTGTCGATAATATTGGAGAAATTAAAGAGAAAATTGAAATGGAATTAACGCTTGATAATGTAATGGAATACAAAAATACAGTAAAATCATTTTTGAATTTTTACGTTGATAATGTATTGCAGTATAAAGATGTCATGTCTCGTCACCCGCGTTACGGATATTCACAGAAAATGACGATTGTGAAGCAGGCAGAAATGGGATTGAATGAATTAGAAGATGTGATGAATTTAATTAATACGAAAACAGGACATTTAGAAATGTTAAATCAAATTGGAGAAATCCATGGTTTAATTGTGAATTTAGTCTTGTAAAAGGAAGGAAGCTATATGTACATACAATTATATGAAAAACTCGTTATTATTCAAAAAGCGTATGAAAATATTCAAGCGCTTGGAGAGCAAATATATGAGAATTTAAAAAATAAAAATGTAAATGCAGTTCAAAAGTTGCAAGTAGAGCAATTGCAGTACATTGATGGTTTAAAAGGGTTATCAAGCTCATTTGAAGAAATGGTTGTTCAGTTCTGTAAAGAACAAGGAGTTGAATCGTTTCGTGTAAGTGCGTTATTTTCGTATTTTTCTCAAGAAGAAATTGAAAAAATGGAAGAATTACAAAAAAACGTAACTGAATTAGAAGAGAATGTAAAAATGATTCTTTTGAAAAATCAATATTACTTAAACGTACTATTAAAAACTACAGAAAGTATTGTGGATTCTGTTTCTGAATATAACTTAGAGCGAAACAATAATTCGCAAATCTTTATGAACGAACTATTGTAAAGGAGAAGTGAAGCTTTATGAGATTATCTGATTATAGTACACCGCTATCGGGTATGTTAGCGGCTCAAATGGGGTTACAAACAACGAAACAAAACTTGTCTAACATTCATACACCGGGGTATGTGCGTCAAATGGTGAATTACGGATCTGTTGGAGCAAGTAATGGTCATACGCCAGAACAGAGAATTGGTTACGGTGTACAAACGCTAGGTGTTGACCGTATTACTGATGAGGTAAAAACGAAGCAGTTTAATGATCAATTATCTCAGCTCTCTTACTATAACTACATGAATTCGACTTTATCACGTGTAGAGTCTATGGTTGGAACGACAGGAAAGAATTCATTATCTAGTTTAATGGACGGTTTCTTTAATGCCTTTCGTGAAGTAGCAAAAAATCCAGAGCAACCAAACTACTACGATACATTAATTTCTGAAACTGGGAAGTTCACAAGTCAAGTGAATCGTCTTGCGAAAAACTTAGATACAGTGGAAGCACAGACAGCAGAAGATATTGAAGCGCATGTTAATGAATTTAATCGTCTTGCTGCTAGTTTAGCAGAAGCGAATCATAAAATTGGACAAGCGGGTACACAAGTGCCGAATCAACTTTTAGACGAACGAGATCGCATCGTTACAGAGATGTCTAAGTATGCAAACATCGAAGTATCTTATGAATCTATGAATCCTAATATCGCGAGTGTTAGAATGAATGGTATTTTAACAGTAAATGGACAAGATACATATCCACTTCAATTAAATAAAGAGAAAGACCCAATGTCAGTTGAGATTTACGGTTCAGAAATCTCCGTAAATAGCGGGGCGATAAAATCAGCGATTGATACGAAAGCGAAGATAGTTGATTATAAAAAAAATCTTGAAGACTTAATGAGTTCGATGAAAAATCAAGTGAATACAGTGATGGGAAAAGATTTCTTCGTTGGAGATCATGCGAAAGATATGAAGTTAAATCCAGAATTCCAAAAAGATATTTCGAAAATGAAAATATCTGCTGAAACAGCAAATAAACTAGCAGCAGTTACAGAAGACGATTATAAAGAAGGTCTTTCTTATAAACAAGCATTAGATCAATTTATAGTTCGTGTTGCATCTGATAAAAGTGCAGTAAATGGTTATCAAAAAATTCATGGCGACTTACTAGAAGGTATTCAACAAGAAAAAATGAGCGTTGAAGGTGTAAATATGGAAGAGGAAATGGTAAATTTAATGGCCTTCCAAAAATATTTTGTCGCAAACTCTAAAGCTATTACTACGATGAATGAAGTGTTTGATAGTCTATTTTCGATTATTCGATAAGTGATAATAATTGATTGGAAATATATAAGGAGGAGATAGAAATGAGAGTATCTACATTTCAAAATGCAAACTGGGCAAAGAATCAGTTAATGGATTTGAATGTGCAACAACAATACCATAGAAACCAAGTAACTTCGGGGAAGAAAAACCTTCTTATGAGTGAAGATCCACTTGCAGCGAGTAAATCATTTGCGATTCAACATTCATTGGCGAATATTGAACAAATGCAAAAAGATTTAGCTGACTCAAAAAATGTATTAACACAAACTGAAAATACTTTACAAGGTATTTTTAAATCTTTAACGAGAGCAGATCAATTAACGGTACAGGCATTAAATGAGCCAAATGGTGAAAAAGAATTGAAAGCCATCGGTGCAGAGATTGATCAAATTTTAAAACAAGTTGTATATTTAGCGAATACGAAAGAGCAAGGCCGTTATATTTTCGGTGGTGATAGTGCAGAAAAGTCACCATTTACAGAAGATGGTACGTACCAGGGCGGAAAAAATGATGTGAACTGGCAACTAAATGATGGTTATGAATTAAAGGCATTTCGTAACGGAGAAGCATTATTATCACCGGTTATAAGAACGTTAAAACAGATGAGCGAAGCGATGCAAAAAGGTGACCAAAAAGCGTTACAACCGTTATTAGGAGAAAATAAGAAAAACTTAGATGGCATCATTAACCGTACAACTGAAGTTGGTTCAACAATGAACACAATGGAGACGTTTAAAACAATTTTAAGTGAGCAAAATTTAGCGCTTCAAGAAAACCGTAAAGAAATTGAGGATGTTGATTTAGCGGTCGCAATTTCTGACTTGGCATATATAAATGCAACGTATGAAGCGACGCTTAAAGCGGTTAGTACGATGAGTAAAACGAGTATTTTAGACTACATGTAATCTATAAGGAGTGAGAAAAATGGCAGGAACAACGATGACAGGTATTGGTGGTAGACAACAAATTTGGAACCTCGGAAATAATATGATCGATACTTCTAACTTCGTCGAATTAGAAATGAATGCTTTAGATATGAGAAAAACACCATATACGAAAGAAAAGAATGACCTTACAAATGATAAACTACTATATACAAGTTTAAAATCAGAATTTAGTTCTTTTACACAAACTTTTAAAAACTTAGCGGCTTTTAAAGGAAATGAGAAAAAAGTAACGACAACACAAGACGGTTATATTAATGTAAAAGCTGATGGTGGTGCGATTGCAGGAACTTTTAATATGACGATTACACAGCTTGCACAGCGTCATCAAATAGCTTCAAATGACATTAAAGATATAAATGCGAAGCTTCCTAAAGATGAAACATTAAAACTAGGTGGTAAAGAACTAAAAGTAACAACTGATATGACATATAAAGATTTAATTAATAAGATTAATGATGGAGATTATGGCGTATCAGCTTATACACTTGGAAATAAAATTTTCATGACCTCGAAAAAAGAAGGAACAGATGGAGTAATTAAGTTTGAGGGGAACACATCTACACTATTTCAAGATATTGGTTTAGCTAATGCGGATGGCGTAGCGCTTAATACAATCAATGAAGCGCAAAATGCTATGTATACTATTAATGGTATCAAAGGGGAAGGTTCTACTAATACAATTGAAGCTCTTCCTGGTGTGAAAATTGAATTGTTAAAGGTAACTGAGCCGAAAGTAGAAGGAGCGCCAGATGCTGGTACAACAGATCCAAAAGCAAAAGGTATAGATCTAAAATTTACAGTAAGTGATTCAAACGTAACAGATGCATCGAATGTTATTAAAAAAATGGTAGCTGATTATAATAAAGCTGTTTCTACAGTAGATATCTTTGCCGGAAAAGGTGGAGCTTTCCAAGGTCAAGCTATTATGCAAAGTGTACGTCAGGCAATGAACAATGTCGTAACATTTTCTCAAGATGGTAATTATTTATTCACATTCGGTATTCAATTAAAGCAAGATGGAACGATGGAAGTTAATGATGAAAAATTAACACAAGCATTAAAAGAAAAACCCGATGCAGCGAAGCAATTTTTCTTTAGTTCTAACGGTTTAGGAAAAATGATGGAAGAACCACTTGATAAACTATTCGGTGATAAAGGTGTAGTCGGCGAGAGAGTTAAAAATATTGACTCACGTGTAAGTGATTTAGATAAAAAGATTAAAGATATTGAGACGCAAAACTTGCAAAAGCAAGATGAAATTGTGAAGAAGTATCAAAAGCTAGAGAGTACATTAGCAGCGCTTGATAGCCAATTAAAAACAATTAAAGCAATGACAAAACAAAAAAGTGATGATTAATGAAAGTTGAGGAAGTGATCGTATGCAAGCATGGCAACGTTATATGCAAAATGATATTATGACGAGTAATCCGATTAAAAATACAATTTTTATTTATGAAAGATGTATTGTAGAGTTTCGTAATTTAGAAGAACTTTTACATACTTTTAAACTACAAGAAGGGGACGCACTTCTTGAAAAATTAGAACGTATTTTTGAAGAACTAAAGCTTCAATTAAATCCTGAAATTACGAAAGATTTATATGATAGTCTCTATGGTTTATATGATTGGATCAGCATTCAAATTCAAACGATGAAAGTAACGCGTGAAGCGAAAGATATTGATGCAATTGTGAAAGTGTTACAAGATTTAATAGACGGTTACCGCGGAGCACTTGAAAATGAACAATGATATTTATCGGACGTTTGTCAGCTGTTTTAATGAAATCGGTGAATTGCAAGTGTCAGACAGAGAGTTTGCTGAGAAGAGTGAGATGTTAAATCGCTGGATGATGACATTGGATGAAGAAACGCGTGCGCAAGTTGCGGCAGAAGTAAGCCCGTTCATTATTAAGGCCGCTCAGCATATTCGGGATAAGCAAAAGATTTTGGAAGAAATGATTATGACAAATGATGGGCGAATGAAGGCTAATTCATTTTACGGTAAATATTAATAATAACGTCTGGAAGCAGATCCCCCTTTTAAAAGGGGATCTATTCCTTCGTTTACATAAAGAAATCCGCTGATTGAGGTTTCATTTTATGACTGTGATGAAAAAATAATAGTAATCTAAATAATAGAAAAATGGACTTTAGTTTGTAGTTTATATATTGAAATGTTCTATAGATTACTATGTGTATACAGTTTTTTTGCATTCTTTTTTATATTTTTGTATTTTTCTAAAGACAATAATGAAAAAATGGAATAAAATATGTAAGGGTACATAATAGTAAATATTTTAATAAACGCATATAAGAAAATAAATAATGAAGTGAAACTTCTATCAGTGGATCATTACGTTAGAAAAGGAAGGGTGTGGAATATGCCAGATTTAGTGAGTGATGTAAGCCATTATATGAATTATTTAGTGACGAAACGAAATACTGTTTCTAGTAATATTGCAAATGCGAATACACCTGGCTATAAAGCACAAGATGTAACATTTGCTGAGCAGATGAATAAAAGTAGTGCATTATATAAAAACAATGCGGCTGATTTAAAGAGCAATCCAGATTTATATCAAACGAATGAAATGCACTTGCCGACAGTAAATACGAAAAATACATATGCAAAGATTCAAACAAAATCAATGCAAACGAATAAAGACGGAAATAGTGTGGATGTAACGACAGAAATGCTAGATTTAATGAAAACAAATCAGTTATACGGTATTTCAGTTAACGCAATTAATACACAATATGCAATTAACCAAGCGGCACGCGGACGTTAAAAGTAGAAGGAGAGACAACGGATGTTTCAGGCAATTAATGCAAGTGGCTCAGGGCTAACGACAGCGAGAAAGTGGATGGAAGTTACTTCTAACAATATTGTAAATGCAAATACGACGGCGGCTCCGGGGGCAGATTTATATGAGCGTCGTAGTGTGGTGCTAGAATCAAACAATAGTTTTGCAAGTATGCTAGATGGGGCTCCTACTAACGGAGTGAAGATAAAAAGTATTGAAGCAGACAAAACGGAAAATTTAGTGTATGATCCGACGCATCCGCACGCAAATGAAGAAGGATATGTACGTTATCCAAATATTGATGTAACTGCTGAAATGACGAATGTTATGGTTGCTCAAAAAATGTATGAAGCAAATACGAGTGTATTAAATGCAAATAAAAAAATGCTTGATAAAGATTTAGAAATCGGCCGAGGATAAGGGGGAAGATAGTAATATGAAAATCCAACCAATGTTAAATACACAACCATTTGGAGCAATTCAGTCAATTGGTGCATCGAAAACTTCTCAAACATCTGTAGTTGAGGGGAAAAAGTTTATTGATTTATTGGAAGATATGAATCAAACGCAAAACAATGCGCAAACAGCAGTATATGATTTACTAACTAAAGGGGTAGGAGAAACACATGACGTTTTAATTCAGCAAAAGAAAGCTGAGTCTCAAATGAAAACGGCTGCTCTCGTACGTGATAATCTTATTGAAAATTATAAGTCACTAATTAATATGCAAATTTAGGAAAGTGGACGGGTGTGTTTAAATGGAAAAGATGAAAAATGTTATCCAATCGTTAAAAACGTGGCATAAGTTAGTAATTGGTGCTGCGCTTTTAGCGATTGTAACAGGAGCACTTTTATACTTCACCTTGCCAGATAAATATGTTGTTGTATATCAAAATTTAAATGATACAGATAAACAAGAGATTACAGCAGAATTATCGAAGTTAGGTGTCGATTATCAATTAGCGGCCGATGGTTCGATTCGTGTGCAAAAGAATGATGCTCCATGGGTTCGAAAAGAAATGAATGGGATGGGCTTACCGTTTAATTCTAAAAGCGGTGAGGAAATTTTATTAGAAAGCTCGCTCGGTTCAAGTGAGCAAGATAAAAAAATGAAGCAAATTGTCGGTACGAAGAAGCAATTGGAGCAAGATATTGTAAGAAACTTTGCGACAGTTGAAACGGCAAATGTTCAAATTACATTGCCTGAAAAAGAGACAATTTTTGATGAAGAAAAAGCAAAAGGAACAGCGGCGATTACGGTTGGAGTGAAGCGTGGCCAATTGTTAACAGCTGATCAAGTTGCAGGTATACAGCAAATGATTAGTGCAGCAGTTCCTGGCGTGAAGGCAGAAGAAGTAAGCGTTATTGATAGTAAAAAAGGTGTTATCTCAAAAGGGACAGATGAAGCACATTCTAGTAGTTCTTCTTCTTATGAGAAAGAAGTAGAGATGCAGCATCAACTTGAAGGTAAATTAAAGCAAGATATTGATGCAACGTTAATGACGATGTTTAAACCGAATGAATATAAAGTGAATACGAAAGTATCTGTAAACTACGATGAAGTTACACGTCAGTCAGAAAAGTATGGTGATAAAGGTGTACTTCGTAGTAAACAAGAGCAAGAGGAAAGCTCTACTGCGCAAGAAGGGGCAGATACGAAGCAAGGTGCTGGTATTACAGCGAACGGTGAAGTGCCAAACTACGGTACGAACAATAATCAAAATGGTAAAGTTGTCTATGATAATAAAAATGGTAACAAAATCGAAAACTATGAAATAGATAAAACAGTTGAAACAATTAAGAAACACCCAGAATTAACGAAAACAAATGTTGTTGTATGGGTAGATAATGATACGTTAGTAAAACGTAGAATGGATATGACAACTTTTAAAGAAGCAATCGGAACAGCGGCAGGACTTCAAGCTGATCCGAACGGTAACTTTATAAATGGTCAAGTTAACGTTGTAACTGTTCAGTTCGATCAGCCGAAAGCCGAAAAAGAGAAAGAGCCAGAAAAAAGTGGTATGAACTGGTGGTTATTCGGTGGAATTACAGCTGGCTTATTAGCAATCGGTGGTCTAGTATGGTTCTTATTAGCAAGACGTAAGAGAAAGAAAGAAGAAGAGGAATATGAAGAATACTTAGCAGAAGAGGAAGTGGCTGCAAGTAATGAAAGTATCTTGGAAATTCCTGAAGAAAAAATAGTGCCAGAGCCAAAACCTGAACCAGAAGAACCGAAAGAACCAACGTTAGATGAACAAGTGCAGGATGCTACGAAAGAACATGTAGAAGGAACTGCAAAAGTAATTAAAAAATGGTTAAACGGACAGTAAGGGAGGAACAACGATGTTAGATGAAATCTCCTCCAAAGAAAAAGCTGCCATCCTTATTCGTACATTAGAAGAAGGGGTGGCAGCAAAAGTCATTGAATATATGACAGCTGAGGAAAAAGAAGTATTACTTCGTGAAATCGCAAAGTTTCGTGTATACAAACCAGAAACGTTAGAAAATGTACTAGGAGAGTTCTTATATGAACTAAATGTAAAAGAATTGAACTTAGTCACTCCAGATAAAGAATACATTCGTCGCATATTTAAAAACATGCCAGAAGACGAACTGGAAAAATTATTGGAAGATCTTTGGTATAACAAAGATAATCCATTTGAATTCTTAAATTCACTTACAGATTTAGAACCACTTCTTACAGTGCTTAATGATGAGTCACCACAAACAATTGCAATTATCGCTTCTTATATTAAACCGCAACTTGCGTCTCAATTAATTGAGAGATTGCCAGATCATAAACGAGTAGAGACGGTAATGGGTATTGCGAAGTTAGAACAAGTTGATGGTGAATTAATTAATCAAATTGGTGAGTTGTTAAAATCGAAATTAAATAATATGGCATTCAGTGCAATTAATAAAACTGATGGCTTGAAAACAATCGTAAACATTTTAAATAATGTTTCACGTGGTGTTGAAAAAACAGTCTTTCAAAAGCTGGATGAAGTCGATTATGAGTTATCTGAGAAAATTAAAGAAAATATGTTTGTCTTTGAAGACTTACTTGGTCTTGAAGATCTTGCGCTTCGCCGTGTATTAGAAGAAATTACAGATAACGGTGTTCTTGCGAAAGCACTTAAAATTGCAAAAGAAGAAATTAAAGAGAAACTATTTACATGTATGTCTTCAAACCGTAAAGAGATGATTCTAGAAGAATTAGATGGCTTAGGACCGCTTAAGATGACGGATGCTGAAAAAGCACAGCAAACGATCACTGGTACAGTGAAAAAGCTAGAGAAAGAAGGAAGAATTATCGTTCAAAGAGGTGAAGAGGATGTCCTTATTTAAAAACAGAATTCCGAAGAATTCTGTTTCTTTTTCTGAAGAAACGTATGAATTACAATTTCCAAAACCAGCTTCAGTTCAAATAGAAGAGGAAGAATTACAAGCTGATCATGCAGAACTTCGCGCCCAGCAAGAATCATTACATATGGAAATGAATCAGCTAAGGCAAGAGAAGCAAATGCTAGAACGAGAGCAGCAGCAGTTATTACAAGATAAAGAACAATTTCAAATGCATATTCATGAACAAATGGAACAGATGGAAGCAGCGCGTGTGCAGTTTCAAAAAGAACAACAAGAAACAGCATATGAATGGACAGAGTTATTATGGGATCAATCTTTTCATCTAGCAGAAAAAATCGTGAATCAAGCGGTAGATTCACGATCGCTTGATGTGTTACCTATTTTAACTGGAATCGTGCAAACATTGCCAACTTCGTTTGAAAAATTAATCATTACAGTACATCCAGAAACGTTTGAACGTATTCAAGAAGAGAAGGAGAATACGAAAGAATATTGGTTACTACAATTAGTAGAATGGAAATATGATTTCTCCCTGCAGTTTGGTGAATTTGTTCTGGAAGAAGAGAAAGAGTTCTTTGAATTTAAATTTGCACCTATATTTGCGAAACTTCGTCAGAAATGGGAAGAAGAGAAGTTATTTGAGGAGCAAAATGTATGAGCCGCCTGTTAATGAATGAGAACGAAAAATGGAATAAGTTCATTGAAACACCACTGTATACGAAAGTAGGCAAAGTTCATAGTGTACAAGAACAGTTTTTCGTAGCAAAAGGGCCGAAAGCGAAGATCGGAGATGTTTGCTTCGTTGGAGAACATAATGTCTTATGTGAAGTGATTGCCATTGAAAAAGAAAATAATATGCTACTTCCATTTGAACAGACAGAAAAAGTATGTTATGGAGATTCAGTGACTTTAATTTCAGAAGATGTTGTTGTACCACGTGGTAATCACTTACTCGGAAAAGTGTTAAGTGCAAATGGTGAAGTGTTAAATGAGGAAGTTGAAAACATTCCATTACAGAAAATAAAACTAGATGCACCGCCTATACATGCATTTGAACGTGAAGAGATTACCGATGTATTTGAAACAGGAATAAAATCAATTGATTCTATGCTAACAATTGGTATCGGTCAAAAGATTGGTATTTTTGCTGGGTCAGGTGTTGGTAAATCTACTTTACTTGGAATGATAGCAAAAAATGCAAAAGCTGATATAAACGTTATTAGTTTAGTAGGAGAACGTGGCCGGGAAGTAAAAGACTTTATTCGAAAAGAGTTAGGCGAGGAAGGTATGCAAAAAAGCGTCGTTGTTGTAGCGACGTCAGATGAAAGTCATCTTATGCAACTTCGTGCAGCGAAACTCGCAACGTCTATTGCTGAATACTTCCGTGATCAAGGCAATAATGTATTACTTATGATGGACTCTGTTACTCGTTTTGCCGATGCACGAAGAAGTGTTGATATTGCTGTTAAAGAGTTACCGATTGGTGGTAAAACACTGTTAATGGAAAGTTATATGAAGAAGTTGTTAGAGCGGTCTGGGAAAACACAAAAGGGATCTATAACAGGTATTTATACGGTGCTTGTTGATGGGGATGATTTAAATGGTCCTGTACCAGATTTAGCACGTGGTATTTTAGATGGACATATTGTATTAAAGCGTGAGCTTGCAACGCTTAGTCATTATCCTGCAATTTCAGTATTAGATTCAGTAAGTAGGATTATGGAAGAAATCGTGTCGCCACATCATTGGCAACTTGCAAATGAAATGAGGAAAATTTTATCAATTTATAAAGAAAATGAATTGTATTTTAAGTTAGGAACGATTCAAGAAAATGAAGAAAATGCTTATATTTTTGAATGTAAAAATAAAGTAGAAGGTATAAATACATTTTTAAAGCAAGGTCGATCGGATAGTTTCCAATTTGATGATATCGTTGAAGCGATACACCATATAGTATAAGGCCTCTGCCCAAGAGGTCTTATTTTTTTGTTTTTTAATATTTCACAGATTTTTTTGGAAAAAAACTATATAATAGAAAAAGAGAACGTTATAATAGGAAGGGGCTATGAAAACAGGTGGATAAACAGCAGTACGACACAATAAAATTGCAAATAAATCAAGAAAAAGAACATATTTTAAAAGAAGTGTATGAATTAACAGCTGAAAAAAGAAAAATAGAACAAAAAAAAGAATATGATTTATATGTTGTGAAATCGCGTAGTAAAGTCGTACAAACTGGGCAACGTATTATGGCTGGCATGCTTTCTTCACATACGTTTTCACCTGAAAGAATAGAAGAATGGAATCGAAAAATTAAAAAAACGGAAGGTTTTATTCAAAAAAATGAAAGCCTTTTAGAGCAAGTAAAAGAAAAAGAACGTGTCATTGATGAGATGTATCAAGAAAATTGCAAAAAGCTTGCGAAAGCACAAGAAAAGCTGGAAGAAAAAATGCTTCTGGATTTGAAAATGTGTATGAATGGATGAGGTGAATGTAGTGATACAGTCTGTATTACCGGTGCAACAAAGTTTACCTCCGCAAAAAGAAAAAGGGCTAGAAGTACAATCAAAAAATGAAGATTCTTCATTCGATCGTACGATGAGAATGGAAAATAAAAAACAGCCGCAAACGGAGAAAACGAAACGAGAAGAAGCACCAACAGAAGAGAAAAAAGATTATATTCTTTCTAAAAAATCGGTAACGAAAGAAGAGCCTATTGTAAAGAAAGAAGAAAAAAAAGAGACAGAACAGTTGTTATTAGCTGTATCTGAGCAAATGGTTGCAATTGAGCAATTACATGTGCAGCCGGAATTGTTATATCAATACATACAAAAAATACAAGAGCTATATAAAGAATATGGCAATATTAAACTTAATGAATTACCTGCAGCTGAATTACAACAATTACAAGAACTTCTTTCAAATATGAATATCAAAAATGCTATATGTTTAGAAGATACAATGCAAATGGTATTAGACAAAATGAAGATGCCAGAGCAAACGATGCAAGCATTGAAAGTTGTAGAAACAGAAACTTGTAATATTGCAAAGAAACAAGAAGAGTTTAAAGACGTAGATCTTCCGAAACTTGAGAGCGATGATGCAAAGGTAGAGTTGCCAGAGGTTGATGCATTAAATGATTCGAGCTCTGCAGGTGCAGAGTTATTAAATAAAACGACGAGTACCGAACAAATAGGGAAATCAAATAGTGGTGCTGAGAAAGTTTCATTACCTGACTTAGGAAAGAAAATGGAAGCGCAAGTAGAAGCGCTCCAAAAATTTGTAGTGAAACAAGAACGTGTTTTATTCCAGTTAAATCCAGAAAAACTTGGTACATTAACAGTGTTTATGAAAAAACACGGAGATCAAATTGACGTTCACGTAGAAATGGAAAAACACGATGCGAAAAAACGTGTTGAAATCATTTTTGATGAATTGAAATTAAAGTTAAAAGAAAAAGAAATAAACATTCAAATTAGTTATGCAGATAAAGATGAAAATCGTAAAGAACAGCGAGAACAAGAGCAAAGGCAAAAACAGAAATTAGCAAATACAAATCATGAAAAACAACAATCAACAGAATTTGCGGGATTATTGGAGGAATAAAGAGTGCCAACAGTTGGATTAAATACAACGAGTACAAATCATATTCCGTTACAAGCAGGAGCGCAAAAAAGTAATGTACCTGTTAATGGTGTACAATCGCCAGTGCAACAAAGTAATGGAGTTTCGGCAGGAGCGCAAAAGACTCCTGGGGTAATGGGGAAAGATGATTTCCTAAAATTGTTTTTATCAAGTTTTCAACATCAAGATCCATTTAATGCGATGGATATGAATCAAATGATGAATCAGACAGCACAGTTATCTCTTATGGAACAAGTACAGAATATGACGAAAGCAGTAGATAAGCTGCAATCAACGATGTATTCAACAGCACTTGATGGTGGAATGAAGTTTTTAGGTAAATATGTAAGAGGTGTTGACGGTGACGGAAACAAAGTAACCGGTCAAGTAGAAACGGTTCGCCTTGCGGAAAATAACGATGTACAGCTCGTTATTAATAATAAGGTTGTATCTCTTCGTTTCGTTGAGAGAGTGTCTGATAAACCGATTGGGGAAACGAACCCAGAAGACGCAAAGAAAGACGATCAAAAAGTAACTGAAGAAGTAAAAACTACAAATTCATAAGGAGTGTCCATACGTTATGATTAAAGCGTTATATACAAGTATTACAGGGATGAATGCAACACAAAATGCATTAAGTGTAACTTCAAATAATATTGCCAATGCACAAACAGTAGGTTATAAAAAACAAAAAGCAATGTTTGATGATTTACTATATAACAATTCGATTGGTGCAAAAGGTGACGGTAAATACGCAGGAACAAATCCGAAAAGTATTGGTAATGGTGTGAAAATGAGTGGTACAGTTACCGATTATAGTGATGGTACAATTACGTTAACAGGTGGCAAAACACAAGCCGCAATGGAAGGTAATGGTTTCTTCGTTGTAGGTGATTCAAAAGGCGGAAATATGGAATTTACTCGTAAAGGTACGTTTGGGATATCTTCAGATTACTATATTACGAATACTGAAGGTCAATATGTATTTGCATACCCTGCGAATGAGGCAACTGGTGAAGTTGATTTATCTGGAATTCCAGGACCGTTGCAAATTCCAATGGGAACAGCAATTGGTGGTATTCGAACATCGAAAGGGACAATTAAAGGTAATATTCCAACTGGTGAAAAACAAATTACACAAGATTTACCTGTATATGATAATGCGGGGAATACATGGACAATGCGTGTCGAGTTTAAACAAACGAGCGAACATAATTATACATATAAAGTACAAATGCGTAATGACTCGAAAAAAGAAACAGAGTTTAAGGATGTTCCAGGTGCAGGTGGTAATATGACATTTGATACTGTTGGAAATCCAAATCCGAAAGAGCAAGGGGCCAATATTCCATTTGATGGCGGCTCTATAAAATTAGACTTAAGTCATTTAACAAACCATCCAACAGATAAAACATTATCAGTAACAGACGTAGATGGTAGAGCAGCAGCGACGGTTAAAGATTGTTTCATTGCTGACGGTGGATATGTGATGGTAAAATATTCTGATGGAAGTATGAAATCAGCTGGTCAATTAGCTGTTGCGATGTTCCCGAACGAAGGCGGACTAATGAAAACAGGTAATGGTAACTATACAGCGACGAATACAACAGGTATTTTAGCTCTTGGTGCATCTGGTCAAAACGGTGCGGGTAAAGTACGCGGTGGTGCACAAGAAGGTGCCAATGTAGATTTATCTGTAGAATTCGTTGACTTAATGTTATACCAACGCGGATTCCAAGGAAATGCGAAAGTGATTAAAGTTTCAGATGAAGTATTAAATGAAGTTGTAAACTTAATTCGATAATATATCGTAAAGAAAAAATGTAATGGAGTAGAAAGGGTTTTTTATTCGTATGACAAGACAAGAGCGAATTTTACAATTGCCTTTTTTCGAAAATAAACGTGAACTTGCCGAGCAAGTATTAAAAATAGAACGAGAAGAGCATGTATATTTACCAGATCAATTTGAAATTAAGCAAGTGCCTCCATATTCATTTGGCGAAAAACAAGCAATCATTGGCCGCATCCATGAGTTTTATTTCATAAGTGTTGGTAGCGATAGCGTTTGGAAGTATCAACTGTTTAAGGATGAGATGAAGTGTCGTGAGTTTTTTGTTATGTTGCCAAATATTACGGATCAGCAGATAGCGTTTTGGTTTAATAACATAGAGTTATTGAAAGGTTCTTAAAAGCACTTTTTAGGTTTTGAGAGAGGACCTGGCGATGTTTTGGAGCGGTTAGTGCCTAATAGAGTCCCGACCGATGTGTAAGACCAGAGATATGTAGCGTTACTAGAGTAGTGTGGTAGTGTAAGAAGTGGTAATATAAAATAGCTTTAAGTTAATTTAAGGTAGTTGTAGTATACAATTAGACTGAATTTCTATAAAAGGAGAGGTGAGGAGGATGGCGCAAAATAAGTATCGCGTTACATTCATTTCGCCGAGTGAGGTTGAGCAGCGGACTGTAATGGCGGCGAATAGTTTGCCAGATTTAATTCGTAAAGTAGAAAGTATTATCGCAGATCCAAACGGTTATTTTGTAAATGATAAAAAAAATAATTGCTATTTTAAAGTGATTAAAGAAAATGTTACGTTTATTCAATATGAGTTACTATTTTCGGATAAGGAAATTCATATTGAAAAATTAAAACATATAGCACCGGTGGTATTAAAACGATTATTCGAAGAAATAAATGACCCGGAATTATATGCACTTGCGCTACTTGATGTTGATATAGCAACGAAAGAATATGTGCTAGCAGAAATGAATTCTGAGCTGAGAATAAGAGTAGAGACCGAGCTTTCGAAAAAATGGGAAGCAATGCCGACGGAAGTTGTAGGAGCACAAGAAGTGTTATTAGAGGCACTTGCTTCGTTTATACAAGATTAATTGTTTTTTTATAAAATGAATCGTTCGACTATCTATATTTTTTATATAGGTAGTTGACTTTTTCTCTTTTATAAAGCTTAATAATTAGATATACGGAATTAATGGAAGGGGAGCGACACCTTTATGTCACAAGCACAAAGTATTTTATTAGAAAGCGGAACAAATGAATTAGAGATTGTTACGTACACTGTTGGTGAAAACCTATTTAGTATTAATGTAATGAAAGTACGTGAAATCATTAATCCATTCCCTGTTACAACTGTGCCAGAATCTCATCATGCAGTTGAAGGTGTTGTTCAAGTACGTGGTGAAATTTTACCTGTTATTAACTTAGCAATGGCTCTTAATTTAAAGTCAACAAAGCCACTTGATCAAACGAAATTTATCATCTCAGAATTAAACCAAATGAAAGTTATTTTCCGCGTTGATGAAGTGCATCGTATTCAACGTATTTCATGGGAACAAATTGATGAACCAGCTTCATTATCTATGGGACTAGAAGAAACGACATCTGGTATTGTAAAACTAGATGGCAAAATCATCTTACTATTAGATTATGAAAAAATTGTATGTGAAATTAGCGGCACTGGTTATGACAATAAATCAATTGCAGGGTTAGAACAAAAAACAGATCGGGCTGAAAAAGTAATTTATATTGCAGAAGATTCAGCGATGCTTCGTCAAATATTAGAAGAAACATTATCATCAGCTGGATATACGAAAATGAACTTCTTCAGCAATGGTGCAGAAGCGTTAGCGCAAATTGAAAAATTAGCGAAAGAGCAAGGTGAAAAAATGTTTGAACATATTCACCTGCTAATTACGGATATTGAAATGCCAAAAATGGATGGACATCATTTAACAAAAGTAGTTAAGGATAGTGAAGTAATGAATCGTTTACCAGTCATTATTTTCTCTTCATTAATTACAAATGAATTATTCCATAAAGGTGAAGCTGTAGGAGCAAATGCTCAAGTAAGTAAGCCAGATATTCAAGAGCTAATTGGTTTAGTTGATAAGTTAGTGCTTTAAAAGCTTCTATTTAGCCAGAATAGAAGCTCTAGCTAAGTGGTGAGCAGTCAGTGCTTAATAGAGCCCTATGCGATGTTGAGACCAGACATATGGAGTGGTTATAGGTAAGTAGAAGAGCTGGCGTATAACATTTTTCTATTTAGTAGGAATAGGGGAACTACTTATGTAAGGAAGTTTTTAGTGATTAATAGAGTCTTATGCGATGTGAGTTCAGAGGTATGAAGTAGTTTTAGGTAAGAAGAAGTGAGACTTCGATTGAGGATCTGAAGACTGGATTTATAACTCTATTCTGTTAGAGAGGGGAAGGAATTAGCCAATGCTACATATGGCTAATTCCTTTTTAGTATTCTATACTTTAAGCTGGTAGAAAAATGAAAGGTTTCTTGGGTGTTTGTCGCTGTATGTGTGAATAATCTTTATTTAGAGATTTTTGATTTAAAAATATAAGCAAACGTATTTTCGATGGTTATTTTAGTAATATTTCGTGGTAACGCAAATTTTTTCGGTGAAAAAATATTCAAAATACCATATAATATAATTAAATGTAATTAATATGCAATTTTACATATTAATAAAAAACATTTTCCAAATTTTTATACTTTCTATACATTTTTGTATGTTAATTATTTGACAGATAATTTCGAACTGTTATAATATGGATATGTAAAAATTGCTATTTTCTTAAAAGACATGGGAGTCAGATGAGAATTGTGAAAGGATGAGGGGGAGTGGCACAGATTATGTATCACCACACAGCAATTAATGTATTAGGTCTTTTACAAAACATGTCAAATAATAAAATGAACGATATGCAACTAGAGGTGGAATTTAAAAAAATAGAAAAAGAATTCCAAGTAAAGTATGAAGAATTACTTGATTTACATAATAGAATGGTATTATTTCAAATAGATATAGAAAAAAATGGCGGAATGCGAGCGTACGAAAAATCAGCAATTACATGGCTGAAATCTGAACTAGAGCTACTGTATGAAGTGTATCAATTTTGTCAGCGTCACGGTTTAAACATTTTAAATATTTCAAAATACGTAAGTAAAAATGAACTAAATCTTTTTCCAAAAACAGAAAGTCAATTGCAAAATACGTATTATAAATTGAAAAAACGTGAAATACCGTTTGAAAATATTGAAAAACAAAAACCAGGACGAAAGCGAAAATATATACCAGTAAAAGAGACAATCGTTGCAAGAAAACAAGAAAACGAGTACGAATTAAAAGAAGAAATCCAGCATAAAGAGGATGAAAAAAATCTTGTAACAGTTATATCTGGTATCGTTGATAATTTTGAAACAATTAATCAATGTAGTGAAAGGAAAGAAGACGAACTACATCAGTTTATGGAAGGTATTTATAAGCTTTCTAGCATGGCAGCAGGGCGTTCTAGGGAAGCGAAGAATACACGTAGTCTAGAAGGTGAATTGCAGTCGTTACAACTAGAAAATGAAAGGTTAAAACGAGAGAAAGAAGAGCTTGTACAAGATATTAAAGGCATGACGCAGCTTTTAATTCATTTCATTACAAGTTCTGATATCGATCAAATTCGTAAATTACCAACTTTCGTACAAGATTGTAAAATGGAATTACATAAACTAGGGCTATATAATGCACAAGACGGTAAAATGAAAATTATGGTTGATCGTAGCGGACAAGTTATGACCGTAACACAGTAATAAAAATTGGGTACAAAATAAAAGGGAGATACATAGTTTATATGTATTTCCCTTTTATTTTGTATGGAATCGTTCCGAAGAAGGAAGATGAATTTTTACGATTGTAGTAGTTTAGAAACTATTTGCGGAATTTGATTTGCTTGTGAAACCATACTAAGGGCAACTTCAGTTAATAATTTGAACTTTAAAAAATCACTTATCTCCTGCGCCATGTCTGCATCTTCAACTTGAGATGCAGTATCTGTTAACTCCATACTTTGGCTATTTAAATTTTCAATATTGAACTGTAAACGATTTATCATAGAGCCAAGGTCGGCACGATGAAGTGATACATTTTGTAAAGCCTCTTCAATTTTAAGAATCGCCGCTCTTGCTTCTTGTTCTGTTGAAATCTTGATGTCATGTTGTGTAGGGGAAGGGGGAATATGTTTCGTCATATTTATTGTATGACCGATATCGTCTAATGTAATAGGGCGGTTTTGACCGTCAAATACGGATAAATCATTAAACTCAGTCGTCTCGCCAATATAGCCAATTTGTTCTGCTAAAGACTGAAACTCTTTATTCAGCGAATGACGGTTTTTATTTGAATTCGTACCGTTCGCAGATTGAACGGCTAAATCACGCATACACTGTAAAATATTTGTCACAGTTTGAAGGGCAGCTTCTGCCGTGCGAAGCATCGATATCGCATCCTCATTATTACGAATCGCCACGCGCATACCACTCGCTCTCGCATGCATACGAGTCACAATGGCAATATTAGTGGGATTATCCGAAGCGTTGTTCAACTTCGTACCAGTCGCCAAATGCTCCATTGCAACATTCATACGCTTCTCATTCTCATACAACGACTGCCTAGCATTCATACTTAAAACATTCGTACCAATACGCATAATAGACACTCCTTATAGATTGATATAGTTAGTGTTCTAAAGCTAATAAACGGTTATGAAAAGAAAAAGGGGCGTATGCTCACTATATCTTTTTGTTTTCATACACGGAACTAGGATAAAACAGGCCCTGACCGCTACTAAATATGATTAGAGCTTCTCTTTAAGTTAAAAAATCTTTCAATCTATCTATATAGAAAAAATAAACCTCTCCGCAAGCAGAGAGGTTTATTCAAGAAACTAGCTCAAATGGCTTATTGTAATAATTTAGAAACCATTTGTGGAGTTTGGTTTGCTTGAGAAAGCATGCTGATTCCAGCTTCGTTCAAGATTTTGAACTTAGTCATTTCAGACATTTCTTTCGCCATATCAGCGTCTTCGATTTGAGAAGCAGCTGAAGCCATAGAAGAAGATTGGCTCTTAAGGTTGTTTACGTTAAAGTCAAGACGGTTTAATGTAGCACCTAGAGTTGCGCGGTTAGATGCAATGTTTTTAAGTGCTGTATCGATAGACGCGATTGCACCAGAAGCATCAGCTTTAAGATCTGAAGTTTCAAGTTTTGTTAATTTAGCAAATTCTGCACCTAAATCATTTGCTGCAGCTTTTGATCCACCATCGTCTGCTTTATTGTAGATTTCTAATTTTGCTTCAATTTTCTTTACATCATCTGCAGACATGAAAGATTTAACTTTATCAAATTCTTCCATAGTAGCTTTTACTTTTGGATCAAGCGTCGCTTTAGTAGTCTCTGTTGCCTTTCCAAGATCATCAAATGATTTTGTAGTTGTCGCATATGTTGTTTTGTTAACTTTATCAGTTCCGATAGATAAAGTATCAAGTTTTAATTCTTTAGTGGATACATTAGATAAGTTAATGTTAATTTGTTTACTTGTATCAGCGTTATCTAATGTCTGAATTGCGATTTCTGTATTTGAACCATCTAATAATTTTTTGTCATTAAACTCAGTGTTTGTAGAAATATAATCGATTTGCTCTTTTAATGCGTCAAATTCTTTGTTTAATGCAGCTTGGTTTTCATTAGTATTTGTACCATTTGCAGATTGGTTTGCAAGGTCACGCATACGAAGTAAGATGTTAGATACTGAGTTCATTGCTGAATCAGCTGTACGGATTAATGAAATACCGTCTTGTGTGTTGTTAGCAGCAACACCTAATCCACTTTCACGAGCACGCATACGAGTTGCGATTGCAAGACCTGCTGCATCGTCAGAAGCGTTGTTGATACGTTTACCGCTTGATAAACGGTCCATAGCGTTGCTCATTTTTGCTTGGTTTTGGCGCATGTACTCTTGAGTACGCATGCTGTTAATGTTTGTATTAATTCTCATGTTAAGAAACCCCCATTTTTTTATATTGACTTTTCTGCAAATTGAAAAACGGTAATATGCGAAAAAATCAATTTCGAGATTTATTGTAATCCTTGCTACAACGGGTGTCAACTAAAAATTCGAATTAATAAATATAAAAAAATAACAGTTTAACAATATATTCTTTTTTTTATTACATAATTATTAAAAGGATTATTGCAAACTTTAAAAAAAAACTCTAATATTAGATTATCTTTGTTTACCGAAAAGGTGATATTATGATAGTTGGAAATATAGTAAAAGAAGTGCTTGCATATAAGAAAGGGCAAATTCAGCAAAAGCTAAGTAGTCCACAAGCATTCGTTAGTAGTCGTTTTCAAGAGAAGTTACAGAGTGAGCCTGCGAAGGAGACGAAGGCTACTACGCAGCCGGCAAACATAGAAGATATGAGTCAGCCGGTACAATCTACGAAAATAGAAGCGGTTGTTAATAAGCCGGTAGAAACTATTAATAAAGTAGATGAAGCGAGTAAGCCTGAAGAAAAGGCTGAAACGAAGAAAGCAGATGAAGTGCAAGTTGCGCAAAAAGAGTTTGAACGACGTTTCCCAGAAACGAAAAATGAGGCTGCTGATACGTGGGAATTAACGAAGAAGTATAATATTCAAAAAATACGTTCTTCTAATGAAGGGAAGTATGAGGATATTATTGATCGTGTAAGTCGTACATATGGAATTCCAAAAACGTTAATTCAAAAAATGATTGAAGTAGAGTCTAATTTTAATCCGAAAACGGTGTCACACGCAGGTGCGATGGGACTTATGCAGCTTATGCCAGCGAATGTGAAGGAGATGGGTGTGAAGAATCCCTTTTCACCAGCTGAAAGTATTGAAGGTGGCGTGAAAGAGTTAAGCGGTTATTTAAAGAAAAATAACGGCGACTTAGTATTGGCACTTGCTTCTTATAATGCTGGTCCTGGCAATGTGAGAAAGTACGGAGGCGTACCGCCATTTAAAGAAACGCAAGGATATATTAAAAAAATATTAAATATCGACGTTTCAAAATAAGAAGTTTCATATAGAGAGAACATGAAATTTTCGTGAACATGATATGGGAGTTGGCTAGATTTGAAATTACAAGATGATATTCCGTTAACAATTTATTTTGAAATCGGAAATACGAAAAAGAAAATTGAAGATCTGCTTCATATTACGAAAGGTACATTGTATCGTCTTGAAAATTCAACGAAAAATACGGTGCGTCTTATGCTTGAGAATGAAGAGATTGGAACCGGAAAGATTTTGACGAAGAATGGGAAGATGTACGTTGAAATCGTTGAATTGAAAAGGTAGGGAAGGGGATTGTCATGAGTGGCGAAAAATTAAGCCAAGAGCAAATTGATGCCCTGCTGAAGGCGGTAAATGAAGGCGAGGAAATGCCAGCTTTCGCACAAGAAGCAGGAAAGCAAGAGAAATTTCAAGAGTATGATTTTAATAGACCAGAGAAGTTCGGTGTTGAGCATTTACGTAGTTTGCAAGCGATTGCTTCTACGTTTGGAAAACAGACGTCACAGACGTTATCAGCGCGCATGCGTATTCCAATTGAACTAGAGCCTTCAACAGTTGAGCAAGTTCCATTTACGAGTGAGTATGTGGAGAAAATGCCGAAAGATTATTATTTATATTGCGTGATTGATCTCGGTTTACCAGAGCTTGGAGAAATTGTTATTGAGATTGATTTAGCATTCGTTATTTATATTCATGAATGTTGGCTTGGCGGAGATAGTAAGCGTAACTTTACGATGCGCAGACCGTTAACAGCGTTTGAGTTTTTAACGCTTGATAATATATTCTTGCTTCTTTGTAAAAATTTAGAGCAATCATTTGAAAGTGTTGTTGCGATTGAACCAAAATTTGTAACGACGGAAACAGATCCGAATGCATTAAAGATTACGACAGCGAGCGATATAATTTCATTACTTAACGTAAATATGAAAACAGATTTCTGGAATACGACGGTGCGTATCGGGATTCCGTTCTTATCTGTTGAAGAAATTATGGATAAGTTAACGTCTGAAAATATTGTCGAACATTCTTCGGACAAACGTAGGAAGTATACGTCTGAAGTGGAAGTGAAAGTAAATCAAGTGTACAAACCTGTTCACGTTGCAATTGGTGAGCAGAAAATGACAATGAGTGAGATTGAACAAATTGAAGAAGGCGATATTATTCCGCTTCATACGAAAGTTTCGGATGAATTACTTGGTTATGTAGATGGAAAGCATAAATTTAATTGTTTTATTGGAAAAGATGGAACGCGTAAGGCGCTCCTATTTAAAAGTTTTGTAGAGTAGGAGGATCCATATGAAGCATGAAGTATCTCCCGTGTCATTAATGGGATTAGAAGATTTTGCAGGAAAGCGGAATGAAGCAGGTAAAGCACATATTGATACTGTTTCAGATATTTCGATTGAACTTGGTGTAAAGCTTGGAAAGTCATCTATTACACTTGGTGATGTAAAGCAGTTAAAAGTTGGCGATGTTCTTGAAGTAGAGAAAAACTTAGGACATAAAGTAGATGTGTATTTAAGTAATATGAAAGTCGGCATCGGTGAAGCAATCGTAATGGACGAGAAATTCGGTATTATCATTTCTGAAATTGAAGCTGACAAGAAACAGGCGGCGCTTATGAAAGCGCAAAGTCAAATGCAAGATAAAGAGTAGAGGAGGAGTCATATGTCGTATATGACGACCTTATTTCAAGTCGTTTTACTGTTTGGTGCGCTCGGTTATGGTACATATTATATGACAAAAAAGACGCGCAAACAGCAGTTTTTTAAGCAGGGTGAAAATGGCCATATTCAAGTAAAAGACGGCGTGTATTTAAATCATCAAACGAGTGCCTTTTTATTTGAAGTGGACGGAAAGCAAGTGTTCACTGTTATTAGTAATAACGGTGTACAGTCTGTGCAATTAACCGGAACAGGAAATCAGTTTCAACAAGCACTAGAAGACGCGGTGAAGACTGAAACGAAAAAAGTAGAGGATCCATCATGAGAATAAAGAAACAGTTATTATTATTAGCCGTTATTTTCGTATTTTCTATCGTTTTTTCAATTATTTTTGTAAATCCAGCGTATGCGGCCCCGAACGGTTTTATTAATTTCGAAAATGGAAAAGAGTTTACGAGTAATTCAAGTGTACAACTATTTGCGCTCGTTACCCTTTTATCATTATCTTCTTCTATCGTTCTATTATTTACACATTTTACTTATTTTATGATCGTTCTTGGGATTACACGTCAAGGACTTGGGGTAATGAATTTACCACCAAACCAAGTGCTTGTTGGACTTGCATTATTTTTATCACTCTTTACGATGCAGCCTGTACTCGGGCAACTGAAGAGCGATGTGTGGGATCCGATGACGAAAGAGAAAATAACAGTAAGTCAAGCTGCGGAAACGACAGCTCCTATTATGAAAGAATATATGTCAAAGCATACGTATAAGCATGATTTGAAAATGATGCTGAAAGTACGCGGAGAAGAGTTGCCGAAAGATTTGAAAGATCTTTCCTTATTTACACTCGTACCATCCTTTACGTTAACGCAAATTCAAAAAGGTTTACTAACAGGGATGTTCATTTATTTAGCGTTTGTATTTATAGATTTGATTATTAGTACACTTTTAATGTACCTCGGGATGATGATGGTACCGCCGATGATTTTAAGTTTACCGTTTAAAATACTCGTTTTCGTATATTTAGGTGGATATACAAAAATTGTCGATATTATGTTTAAGACGGTCGCCTGAAGCGCTTGATGCTATGTGATAGGAGTCATATAAATGAATACGTCACCAATTATAGATATTTTCCAAACCTTTTTTTATAAAGGGGTTATGATTTTAATGCCGATTGCCGTTGTAAGTCTGATTGTCGTTATTATTATCGCGGTTATTATGGCGATGATGCAAATTCAAGAGCAAACGCTGACGTTTTTACCGAAAATGGCGAGTATTGTGCTCGTTATTATCATTTTAGGTCCGTGGATGTTCCAAGAGTTAACGATGCTTATTTTAGATTTATTTGATAAAATCCCATCGCTATTGCGTTCGTACTAAGATAGGTGAACTGAAATGAATATGGAATTATGGGCGGCGACGTTTTTTGCGTTTTGTCGCATTACTTCATTTTTATATTTTTTACCGTTTTTCTCAGGCCGATCCATTCCAGCGATGGCAAAGGTTACATTTGGACTTGCTCTTTCAATTACAGTGGCCGATCAAGTGGATGTCTCTCACATCAAGACAGTTTGGGACGTTGCAGCTTATGCAGCAACGCAAATTGTAATTGGTTTATCACTTTCAAAAATTGTAGAGATGCTGTGGAACATTCCGAAAATGGCAGGGCATATTTTAGACTTTGATATCGGTTTATCACAAGCAAGTTTGTTTGATGTAAATGCGGGCTCACAGTCTACTTTACTATCAACCATTTTTGATATATTTTTTCTCATTATTTTTATTTCACTTGGCGGCATTAACTATTTCGTTGCCACGATTTTAAAGTCGTTTCAATATACAGAGGCGATTTCAAAATTGTTGACGACTAGTTTTTTAGATAGTCTACTCGCAACGTTATTATTTGCGATCACATCAGCGGTTGAAATTGCTCTGCCGCTTATGGGAAGTTTATTCATCATTAACTTTGTTCTTATTTTAATTGCAAAAAATGCTCCACAATTAAACGTTTTTATGAATGCATACGTAATTAAAATTACATGTGGTATTTTGTTTATTGCGATGAGTGTACCGATGCTCGGTTATGTGTTTAAAAATATGACGGATGTATTACTTGAAGAGTATACGAAACTATTTAACTTTTTCTTAACGAAGTAGGGGGACGCGCATGGCAAAGGATAATAAAACAGAAAAGGCCACCCCGCAGAAGCGTAAAAAATCGCGTGAAGAAGGGAATATTGCCCGAAGTAAAGATTTAAATAATTTATTTTCCATTCTCGTATTAGCAGTTGTCGTTTACTTTTTCGGAGATTGGCTAGGGTTTGAGATTGCGAATTCCGTAGCGGTGCTGTTTGATCAAATTGGAAAAAATACAGATTCAACCGAGTATTTTTATTTAATGGGGATTTTATTACTGAAAGTATCGGCTCCGATATTAATACTCGTATATGCTTTTCATTTATTCAATTATATGATTCAAGTCGGCTTCCTATTTTCTTCTAAAGTCATTAAACCGAAAGCGTCACGTATTAATCCGAAAAACTATTTTACGAGATTGTTTAGTCGTAAAAGTTTAGTAGATATTTTGAAATCACTGTTTTATATGGGATTAATCGGTTACGTTTCGTACGTTCTCTTTAAAAAGAATTTAGAGAAAATCGTCAGTATGATTGGATTTAACTGGACAGCGTCACTTACTGAAATTATTAGCCAAATTAAATTTATCTTTTTAGCCATTTTAATTATTTTAATCGTTCTTTCTATTATTGATTTCATTTATCAAAAATGGGAGTACGAACAAGATATTAAGATGAAAAAAGAAGAAGTGAAACAAGAGCATAAAGATAATGAAGGGGACCCGCAAGTAAAGGGGAAACGAAAAAACTTTATGCATGCGATCTTGCAAGGGACAATCGCGAAGAAGATGGATGGTGCAACGTTTATTGTGAACAACCCGACGCATATTTCAGTGGTGCTTCGGTACAATAAACAAGTTGATGCGGCGCCTATTGTCGTTGCAAAAGGGGAAGATGAGCTCGCATTATATATACGAACGCTTGCCCGTGAACATGAAATACCAATGGTGGAAAACCGTCCGCTTGCTCGTTCTTTATATTATCAAGTCGAGGAAGATGAGACAATTCCTGAAGATTTATACGTAGCTGTAATTGAAGTTATGCGCTATTTAATTCAGACGAATGAACTTGAAGTATAATAGCGCGTTTGGAGGAGATCTCTTTGTTTAAGATAGATTCTGCAAGAACCTATTTTTCTATCTTTTTAGCAGCGTCATTCGTTGTGGCGCTCTTAATTCCACTTCCACCATTTATACTTGATATCGTTATCGTTTTTCTGCTAAGTATGTCAGTACTTATTTATATGCGAGCGACAAGTATTAACGAGTGGGATGAATTAAAGTCATTTCCGACGATGTTGTTATTAATCGGGATTTTCCGCGTATCGATTAACGTTTCGACGACGCGAGCGATTTTAACAGACGGAAATGCCGGTCATGTTATTGAAGAGTTTGGCCAGTTCGTAATTGGCGGGAACTTATTAATTGGTATCGTTATTTTTATAGTTTTAATCATATTCCAGTTTATCGTTGCAAACGGTGCGTCTCGTACAGCTGAAGTAGCAGCTCGTTTTACACTTGATTCTTTACCAGGGAAACAAATGTCTATCGATGCTGATTTAAACCAGCGTATTATTTCAGAAAAAGATGCACAAGCAAAACGAAAAAAATTAAATATGGAAACAGAGTTTTACGGGGCGATGGATGGTGCCGGAAAGTTCATTAAAGGGGACGTTATTTTCGGGATTGTCATTTTATTCGTAAACATTATTTTCGGTTTAATTGTCGGAATGATGCAGCAAGGAATGAGCTTTGCAGATGCAGCTCTTCATTATACACAGTTGACTGTCGGTGACGGAATCGTAAACCAAATCGGTTCGTTAATGCTTGCAATTTCAACAGGTATTATCGTAACGCGTGTATTTGACGGCTCACCTGATACGGTAACAGAAGGTATCTTTAAAGAGTTATTAGCGCATGAAGTCGTTGTATATGCACTTGGTGGTTTATTTATCGCAATGGGTATTTTTACTCCGCTACCGTTTCTACCATTCGCACTCGTTGGTGGAACGATTATTTTCTTAGGCATTCGTAATAAAAATCGAATAAAGAAAGAAAAAGAAGACGAGCTTCAAAAAGAATTAGAAATGATTCAAGGCGAAGATGAGCAACTGCAACAAGTGGAAGATTCATTCGGAGTATTTACGGATAAATATCCGATTATTGTAGAACTCGGTTTAGATTTAGCAGCACTTGTAAAGCAGAAAATTAACGGGGAAACAGCTCGTGATAAAGTTGTTCTTATGAGGAAGTCGATTATTACTGACCTCGGTATTAATGTTCCTGGAATTAACTTTAAAGATAACACGAGCTTTAGACCACGCGGACGTTACATTATTCGAATTAAAGGTGCGAAGGCAGCTGAGGGTGTTTTAAAATCAGGTTATTTATTAGCATTGAAAACACCGAACGTAATGGCTGATTTAGATGCAGAGCCAGCGAAAGATCCGATTTTCGGTGAAGATGGGTATTGGATTTTAGAGCATATGGTGCAAGATGCACAAATGAAAGGCTATCAAGTGTTAGAGCCACTTAGCATATTAATTACACATTTAGATGTTGTCGTTAGACGTAATCTTCATGAATTAATTCAGCGTCAACATGTAAAAGACTTAATTAACTCGCTTGAAAATGATAATGGCGTTCTATTAGAAGAGATTAAGAAGAAAGAAATTGATTTATCACTCGTTCAAAATGTTATTAAACAACTTCTAAAAGAAGGTATTTCTATTCGTGATTTACCAACAATTATTGAAGGTATTATTGACGGAAAAGAAGTGTATCAAAATCACGTTGACGGTGTGACATCATTTGTTCGTGAATGTATTTCAAAAGTTATTTGTGAAAATGCGAAAAATCCGGACGGAAAAATATATGCAGCGCTCTTCTCTGATTCAATTGAGTTAGATGCGGATGTTGTGAATAATTCATATCAAGGTTACTTATTAAACTGGGATTTAGATTTAGAAACACGTGTCGTTGAGCAAGTGCAACGCGTCTTTAAGCAAGCACGTTTAATGGGAAGAGAACCAGTGTTATTAACACGTAGAAAAGATTTTAGATTTGCGATTGTAAGACTGCTAGAACGTTATCAAGTGGAAGCACAAGTACTTTGTATTAGCGAATTAGCACCAGAAATTGTTGTGGATCAAATTGCCTATATTGAATAGTAGGGGGTGAAGTAATGGAAAGTACAGAAAAGAAAGAAGCGTTAATGCGAATAAAAGCAGCTTCGAAAAATGAATTGTATCGAAAGTTATTTGACCAATATGGTACAGATTATTATTACGTTGTCGATGAAAGTGTAAAACGAAATATACCGTTTTTCTGGAAAAAGGATTATGAAATGTTAGTTGCTTTTCCAGAAGAAAAACAGGAAGAAGTGAATGAAGGTACAGCTCAATTTCATGAACAGTTAATGGATGTTGTGAATGATCCTTCAGAACAAATTGTGAAGGCGAATGGAATTCAATCAGTACTGCACAATTTAGAAAACGTAACGACTTCTATGTCATACGCGGCAATGCAAACAGGAAATAGTGAAGAATGGGCAAGAAAAAAAGAAAAACTATTAAAGCTGTTTGAAAAAGGAATTGTCGTGGTGAAACAGACGAAAGAAACGGAAGTACCGAAAAAGAAAAAAGTTGTGAAACAAGTCGTTCCGGTAAAGAAAGAAGAAGTAGTTCCAAAGAAAGAAAATCAAGAATCTGTACCGTTTATTATTCAAAAAGTAATTCGGATGCTAGAACAAAACGATGTAGAACAATATTTCATTTATGCATATGCTGAAAAGTTAAAAATAAAGTTTGAAAATGCAACGATGATTACGGAAGAAGAAGTTATTAGGTACATATTGGAAGATATGAAATCTCATTTCAATACGGAAAACGTCTTTGAAAAAGAAGTACAAACAATTGCATTAATCGGTCCAACTGGTGTTGGTAAAACGACGACGCTTGCGAAAATGGCATGGCAATTTCACGGTAAGAACAAAACAGTTGGTTTTATAACGACAGATCATTCACGCATAGGGACAGTGCAGCAATTGCAAGATAACGTAAAGACAATTGGATCGGAAGTAATTGCTGTGCGTGATGAAGCTGCCATGACAAGAGCGCTTACGTATTTTAAAGAAGAAGCGCGCGTCGATTATATTTTAATTGATACAGCCGGAAAAAATTATCGTACGACAGAAACAGTGGAAGAAATGATTGAAACGATGGGACAAGTAGAACCAGATTATATTTGTTTAACGTTATCAGCTTCGATGAAAAGTAAAGATATGATTGAAATCATTACAAACTTTAAAGATATTCATATAGATGGTATTGTGTTTACAAAATTTGATGAAACAGCAAGTAGTGGTGAATTGTTGAAAATTCCAGCAGTATCATCAGCTCCTATTGTATTAATGACAGACGGCCAAGACATAAGGAAAAATATACATATCGCTACAGCTGAACATTTAGCGAAACAAATGTTACAAACATCGTAGAAAAGAGGTGAAGAATAAGGCGCTTGCCTTATTCAAACGAATATGAACGGTCTTTATATAGGTTCTATGGGTATGATGAACTACATGCAGCGAATTAATGTTCATTCGAATAACGTTGCAAATGCTCAAACGACAGGATTTAAAGCAGAAAATATGACGTCTAAAGTATTTGATGTACAAGACACATATCGCCGCGGAGATGGGGCGGTAACAAATATCGGTTCGGTCGATTATGCTGTAGTACCAGCTGCAACACATGTGAATTTAGTACAAGGAAATATACAAATGACAAATAGCGCTACAGATTTCTTTTTAGATGACGGCGCAGCCGGCACAACATCATTTTTCGTTACTTCTAAAAATGATGAAACGTTTTTAACGAGAGATGGTAGTTTCACATTAAATAGTGATCGTTATTTACAAACATCTTCAGGTGCTTTCGTAATGGGAGAGAATAATGAGCGTATTCGTATTCCAGAAGGAGCAAAGGTTGCTGTACAAGCAGACGGTACATTATATGATGAAGTCACACAAAATAATATTGCTCGTTTGCAAACAAAAACAGTAGATGCAGAAACGAATGCACGTCTCGTGCAACGTGAAAACAAAAGCTTTACACTAGCAGAAGGAAACATTGCTAATTTACCGAACGGAACAGGAATAGTAAAAAATCATATGCTAGAAAATTCAAATGTAGATATGACGAAAGAGATGGCAGATCTTATGACGGATCAAAAGATGATTCAAGCATCACAGCGCGTTATGACGTCATTTGATAAAATTTATGAAAAAGAAGCGAATGAAATATTGAGATAAAGGACTTCCAAAAGTGGGAGTCTTTTTTGTTATTGCTTTTATTACAGTTACATCATAAAATGATAATGATTATCAATATCATTTTATCTATTTTCATAAGAATAGAATTTCATAATGACAGCAACATTTGTTTAACTAAGTGAATTAAAAACAAGGGGATGGTGTATATATGTCTACAAAGAATCAACTTTGCATTGGATTATGTTTAATTTCTAGAAAGAAAGAAGAATTGAATGAGTTTAATTCCGGAATTGATGAACAAGTAGAGTTGGCACTACAGGCAGAAAAGGCTAAGTTAGATTTTGTTTTTAAAGCCGATTATTTAGTGGCGCACCCAGATTTAATTGCTCGTAATAAAGGGAGTGTCATTTTAGACCCGACGTTACTGTTTACTGCTATTGCTTATGCGACAGAAAAAATTGGAGTCGTTACAACTGCTTCAACTTCGTTTTATCCACCATATATATTAGCAAGGCAATTACAATCGTTACACTGGATTAGTAACGGCCGAGTAGGGTGGAATATTGTTACATCCATTGACGGTGCTGAAAACTTTGGTGAGGAAGGGATGCCATCATCTGAGGAACGATACGCGAAAGCGGCAGAATGTACAGAGTTAGTAAGAAAACTTTGGAGGAGTCACCCTAATGAAGTATTGAAAGTAGATAATCCTGATGTTATTAGAGAGATGGTAAAGCCTATTGAGCATAATGGTGAGTACTTTAAGGTAAAAGGTCCACTTAATATTCCGCAGCATATATCAGGAGAAATGCCATTATTTCAAGCCGGTGCTTCAGAGTCTGGTCGGAATTTTGCTGCTTCTGTTGCTGATGCAATTTTTGCCGCAACGCCAGATGTAGAGTCAGGTATTGAACTTCGTCAAGATTTAAGAAGAAGAGCAGAAAAACATGGCCGAAAGCAAGATGCTATACGCGTATTACCTGGATTATATTTCTTTATAGGTGATACATATGAAGAGGCGTTAGAAATGCATAGGCAAGCTCATCAACATCTCACAAAAGAGAAGAGATATACGTTACTTGAAATGGTTCTCGGATTAGATGCGAGAGGGATTCCGCTAGAAAGTAAAATTACGGAAGAGATGCTGCCGAGTCGGGATCAAACTGTACGTAGTAAAACTCATGCCGAGTTATTACGGAACTTCATTATTAAAAATGAACCAACAGTTGAACAAATACTAGAACGACCAGAAGTTGTTGGATCGGCTCATTGGGTTGCGGTTGGTACACCACAGGACGTTGCGAAGCAAATTATGGATAGGTTTGAGGCAGGGGCGTTAGATGGATTTATTGCTATTCCAGGAGGACCTCCAAAGTCACTAAATCTATTCTTTAGTGAAGTCATCCCTTTATTTGTGAAGGCGGGTGTATTTAGGGAAGAGTATACAGGTTCTACTTTACGGGAGCATTTGGCGGGGAACATATTAAATACTTTACAGTTAAAATAATAGCATGTAGAAAAAAGCCTTATTGTAAAAGGCTTTTTTTGTTTGAAATTAAAAATTCTGAAATATAAGTTGACTGTATGAATGTTATTTTTTATATTAGTAGGTATAACTATAACTACTAAAGAGGTGAGAGTATGACAACGGCATTATATTTAGAAGATGCATACAAAACGAGTTGCGAAACAGAAGTGATAAAAGTAGAAGGGAATAAAGTATTTCTAAAAGAAACAGTTTTTTATCCAACTGGTGGAGGGCAGGAATGTGATACGGGTGTCATTGTACAAGATGGGTCTGTATTTGAAGTTGAAAAAGTAAAGAGGGAGCAGGGAGAAATAGTTCACTATATAAAAGATGAAGCTCAAGTAAAATTAGGTCCAGTTAAATTAGAGATTAATTGGGAAAGACGTCATAATTTAATGCGTCATCACTCTTTACTGCATCTTATCGGAGCTGTTGTTTATGAAAAGTATGGAGCACTATGCACCGGAAACCAAATTTATCCTGATAAAGCCCGTATCGATTTTAATGAGTTACAAGAGTTATCGAGCGTGGAAGTAGAAGAAATTGTTGAGGAAGTGAATAAACTTATTGAGCAAAATAAAGAAATTTCCACTCGCTATATGAGCCGCGAAGAAGCAGAAAATGCTGTAGGAATGATTAAAACAGCAATAAATCTCCTGCCAACTACTATCCAAGAAATCCGCATTGTTACAATTGAAAATTTAGACGAACAAGCTTGTGGAGGCACACATGTGATAAATACGAGTGAAATAGGAACACTTGTTATTGATAAAGTAAAAAGTAAAGGGAAGCAAAATCGTCGTTTTGAAGTAAGAGCGATTTAGATTGTGAGGGGTTACCGATGGATGAAATTATAAAGGAATTACAAAAGTTAGGATTTTCCCAGTATGAATGTAAAGCGTATATTGGATTGTTAAAACACTCCCCAGTAACAGGCTATGAAGTGAGTAAACAAACAGGAGTACCTCGTTCTATGATTTACGAGGTACTCGGTAAGTTAATGGATAAAGGAGCGGTGCATATTGTACCTTCTGAACCAGTTAAATATGTACCAGTACCAGCTACCGAATTAATGAATCGAATGCGAAAAGACTTTGAAAAGTCCTTTGAATTTTTAGATGAGAAACTAAATTGTTTAGAACAAGAGCGACAAATAGATGTAATTTCGCATATTCGCTCAAATGATCGTGTTTTAAAAGAAATATGCAATATAATTAATAGGGCAAAGGAAGAATTATGGATTTCTGTATGGGAAGATCAAGTGCATGAAATTGAGCCATACATTCATCAAAAGGAAGAGGAAGGCGTACATATATTTTCAATCTTATTTGGAGCTCCAGAAACAAAAATAGGAGCCACGTTTCATCATAATTATATGACGCCCCACGTTGTTGAAAAGAGAATGGGTGGTCATTTAACTGTTATTGCTCGTGATGGAGAGGAAGTATTAATTGCGAACTTCTCAAATGATAGCACTTCATGGGCTGTTACAACGTATGACCCAGCGCTAGTTCTCGTTGCTACAGAGTATGTGCGCCACGATATTATGGTTGAGGAAATCACAAAGGAATTTGGAGCTGATAAGTTAGATACGTTATGGCGTGAAAATATAGATTTAGTTCATGTCGTAACAGGAAAACGAACTTTAGAAGGAATGGAGGATGATAGAGATGAGTAAAGCTCAGGCACATGTAGCTTTGCAGAGCGATGATACATTTCAGCAAGGAGTAAAAGATTGTTTACCAACTGTATTTGGTTACTTGAGCATCGGTATAGCAGCTGGTGTAATTGCAAAAACAGCAGGTTTTTCTATCATTGAAATTGCATTTATGTCCACTTTAATTTATGCAGGTTCTGCCCAATTTATATTAGCTGGTATGTATGCAGCCGGTGCTCCTGCTTCCGCAATTATTTTTACTGTATTTTTTGTTAATTTACGCCATTTATTAATGAGTGCTGCCCTCGCGCCGTACTTTACGAAACTACCTCTATTAAAAAACGTCATTATCGGTTCGCAAATTACAGATGAAACTTTCGGCGTTGCAGTGCAGCATGCAGCGCAAAAAGGATATTTAGGTGAAAGATGGATGATTGGGCTTAACGTAACAGCGTATTTAAATTGGATACTTGCTACCATTATTGGTGGGCTATTTGGTGAGTGGATACCAAATCCACATACATACGGGATGGATTATGCATTACCAGCGATGTTTATCGGATTATTTGTTCTTCAGCTCATAAGTAGTAAACCAAAACTAGTAATTCATTTAAGTGTTGCAATTGTATCGATTATTATCGCATACGTTTCACACCTATTTATGCCAGATAGTATAGCGGTTATTATCGCAACATTACTAGCTGCGACGATTGGAGTGGTGATTGAAAAATGGAAATGAGATTAGATGTATTATTACTTTTACTAGCAGCAGGAGCTGTTACACTCGTGCCACGTATTTTACCTCTACTCGTATTTAGCAAACTACAAATTCCTGACTGGGGTTTAAAATGGTTAAATTACATACCAATTGCGATATTAGCAGCGCTTTTAGCACAAGTTTTATTTATGCATGAGACGATGCAGTGGGATTATCTTATTGCAGCAATCCCAACATTTCTTGTTGCAATATATACTCGTAGTTTATTAGGTACAGTATTAACGGGAGTGGTTGTGATTATTTTGTTACGTTTCTTTTTCTAAAAAGGATTACGCTCATATAATAGCGAAAAGTGTAATAACATGAAAAATATAGGGGTGGTGTTATGATACTTTTAACGATAGGAGCAATTTTGTTAACGTTGTTTATTTTCTTTATTATCGGCTTTATTACGTTTATGATGTTTGTTGATAAGGCGACACCTCAAATATATTATACACCTTGTGAATCAGTGACAGTGAAAGCTAAAGGTAAAGATAGAAGGAAGAAAAGTTGAAAGTTGGCTTTTCTTCCTTCTTCTATTACATCCCCGAAAGAACTAACAACAATAACCAAAATAGAAAACTAATAAAGGAAAGAAAACCAATACATATCGAGAACACACGATTATTTCTCCATTCGTGCCAAAAAGCGATAAATCCTAAAATACAAAGGAAAAACCAAATGGGCAGGAATATGAACTCGCTAACTTTCTCGGGGAGTAACGAATAAAAAGTTGTTACATATAAAATCCAATTTGTAAAAAATAAAATGCAAATGATAATAGATTGTAAGTAGGAGCGGTTGAAAAATAGTCCTTTTTTTACGGTTTTAAAAATGATAGTTAGCGCTGAGATAAAGGCAATGAGTATGAAAACAAGTAAGAGTAATGTCAGCGTCATTCGAGTCTCCTTTATAAGATTGTTTTTATCACGCATGGGCAGTAAGACCCACACCTTAAAACTCAACGTAAGAAAAGAGATTAGGTGGGGGATGCCCCCCACTGATTGAAGTTTCACTTTACAAGAAATGAATCTATTAAATTGTATGCTTGTTTTGTAGAGTGCCTGTTATATTTTTCAGTGTACGGATTTAGAAATCCATGTTCACCGTGTAGTTGTTTTATTTCTAATAAAGGATTATTTTGTTGCTGCAATGTTTGAATTAAAGAGGATACTGAAAAACTAGCTTCTTTTTCAGGAAATATAAGTAGTGTAGCGCATGTAGGCTTTATGTGAACATAGTCGCGTATACGAGAACCGTAACATCCGATAATAAAATCTATTTTCGGATTGTTACTACATAGCCATGAGATGGTAGCTCCAACACTAAAGCCGATAAGTCCAATATGTGTATAACTACTAGAAAGATGAGAAATGAATTCTTCAATTTGCTTTTTTCCATAATCAAATCCAATATGATTTACAAAATGTTCATATGCTTTTTCTTCATCACGATAATGAAATGCATGTTGCGATTGTAGAAGGTTAGGACAGAATACGTCTATATGAGATGAAGTAAAGTGGTTGGTAACGTGATGCATATGGTCGTTCACACCATATATTTCATGAACAATAACGAGAGCTACTTTTTTCTTCATAGTTATATTGTGCCTCTTTGAAACTTAAATTCTTTCTCAACAAGGCAGATACGCAGGTGGAAGTTTTCATACCATTGCTCACGACCTCTTTTTTTCGCTTCTTTATGTAAGGCGTTCTTTTTCCAATTTTCAATCGCATCAAGTGATTCCCAATAAGAAATTGTTATTCCGAGTCCAGAATTACCTCGTGCACTTTCTACACTTAAAAATCCAGGTTGTTGCTTTGCAAGTTCCTCCATTTTTCCGGCAACGGTATTATAGTCTGTTGTATCATTTGATAAATTAGAAGTGAATATAACTGCATAATAAGGCTTGTTTTTTTCTAAATTAGATGCCATTATTTTTCCTCCTTAATGTATAGTACGAATAATTAATCCATAGTTTGTATTTTAGCAGGTCATAAAAAGAAAAGAAGTAGAAAATTCTTATTTTTTCAGCTCATGTAAAATAAAAGATTGAAGAAATTTATAATAAGTAATCTGAAATAAGAAAAATGCCACTTCAAAAGAGAAGTGGCATTTCTTATATTTCCTCTAAGCTATTAACTGGAACAGTTAATTCGCGTCCTGGGTTTTTTACTTCATATATGCGGGCGGTTTCATTGCTTTCATCGACGTGTTGAATCATAACAGGCATGCCTTGAAAACTGACATTGGCTTGTTCCGCTGACACAGAAAGCTCTATTGCACGTTGTATATTCATTTATATTCCTCCCATCATTATTATCTTTGCTAAAAAAGAGGAATAATATACCATTTAGAGACATTCTTAAAGTTTTTGTATTATTTGTAATGTTTCTTTAATAAATGAAGAAAAGATGGAATCAGGATAACCATCTATCGTTTGAACTGCTTCTTTTGCTTCTTTCAGAGCAGCTGGTTTATCTTGAAGTTCTATATGACACAGGGCACGATATGAGCCAGCTGTTAATAACCATGACTGATCAAGTGGATGACTCATATAATCTGGAATATTAGCACGTTTTAATGTTTCCAAAGCTTCCTCGTAACGTTTTAAACCATACAGAGATTTTCCTTTTTCAAGATAATACAATCCATCTTCTTGAAAAATCGGTACATCTTTTAGTTTTTCTCGGAATTGTTCTAAATGTTCTAATGCAATTGTATATTCATTTGTAACGGTATTGTAGTAATAAGCTTTTAATATATCTATATTTGCAGCGGATAAAGTATCTTCTGTAAAAATGGCAAATTGCTCCGATTTTTTTATGTAATATAAATATCGTTCTTTATCGGTTGTAATGATTTTTTGATAAGATAAAATACGGTAAAATTCATCTGTTTTATAATACACTTGATGTTTTTTTGAAAATGCAAGTGCATCTAAAATGATTTTTTCACATTTTTCATAATTACCATATGCGAGTAAAATAATTGCTTCTTTTAAATATAATTGTATATGTGTAATAAGATCCATTTCTAAATTCTTCGTTTTATATTCATCGCGAATTTTGGTAATCAACTGTAAACATTCTTTATATTTTTTCCGTTTGTAGAGCATATAGTAAAACAGTAATTTCGTTTCGGTACTTTCACGATACAAAGTATATTTTTCAAATATAGAAACAGCTGTTTCAACGTAATATTCAATATTATAATCGTTCATAATGGCCGCTCCAGTTATGAATTGTTTATATAAACGTGCTGTGTTTAAAGTAAGGGATAGTTCTTTTTGAACGATAGGTAGTAAAGTCTTGTATACTTCATCGCATTTATTTGATTTTATTAATGGCTCCATTTTTTGAATGAGTTCCACAATTTCTTCTTCATCTTCTTCTAATAAAAAGCTAGTTTCACATTCAAGTTTTTCCGCAATATATTGTAATGTTTTCATAGAAGGTGTAGCTTTTCCATTTTCAATTTGACTAAGCATACTTTTTGTCAGTTCCGAACCTGCCAGTGCTGTTTGCGTAAGCTTTTTATCTTTTCGTAATGCTTTAATTTTTTCACCGAGAGTTGCCATATTATTGCTCCTTTATATTTAAAAAGTTTAATTGTATTTAACTTTTTGTTGTGAAAATTGGAAAGTTGATTATATAATAAGTTTAACACAATTTAACTTTTAAGGGGAGAGAGTCAAAAATGGGAGATATAAGTATAGGACAACATGATTCAAGAATGAAGATTGCAACTAGAAATATCATTTTAATGATGATTGGAAAAATGACGTCTTTATTAGGCGCAGGTATTTATACGTTCGCAATGGGGTTATATGTATTAAAGACTACTGGTTCAGGGATGGGGTTTGCAATTACGCTCGTTTGCGGATCACTTCCAAGGATGATCTGTGGCCCAATTGCTGGTGCTGTAGCAGACCGTGTGAATCGAAAATGGCTTGTCATTGGTACTGATTTATTAAGTAGTTTAACGATGCTTAGTATGTTTATTCTTGCTACTATATTTGGGCCATCACTTCTTTTTATTTATATTTCAGCAGCATTATTATCAATTTGTGCAAGTTTTTATTCTGTTGCATTAACTTCGTCTATTCCGAGTTTAGTAGATGAAGGACGTATTCAAAAAGCGAGTGCTTTAAATCAAACGGCAGCTTCTTTATCAAATATTTTAGGACCGATTATTGGCGGAGTTGTATATGGTTTCTTTTCAATTAAATCGTTTTTCCTATTAAATAGCATTACGTTCTTTTTAGCGGTTATTTTGCAATTATTTATCGTATTTGATTTATATAAAAAAGAAGTGGCTGAAAGTACAGAGCATTTCTTGACGAGTATAAAAGAAGGTTTTTTATATGTAAAAAGACAACGTGAAATATATGGTTTAATGAAAATAGCATTGTGGGTAAACTTTTTTGCGTGTGGTCTAACAGTTGCACTTCCGTACATTATCGTCCATACATTACATTTATCTTCAAGGCAACTCGGTACTGTAGAGGGAATGTTAGCAGTCGGGATGCTAATGGGAGCGATTGCTTTATCAGTGCGTAAAGAAGTGAATAATCCATTTCGTTCTATTTATACTGGACTGTTTTTGTTTGCAGGTTTAAGTTTATGTACAGTCTTTCCGTTGTTAGTTGTCATTCCAAAAGTAGCAAGTTTTATTTACTATATTGCTTTTATGATGTTAACTGGTATAGCAATTATGATTGTAAACATTCCAATGCAAGTACATATGCAAAAAACGACAGATCCCAGCTACCTAGGGCGTGTGTTTGGCCTACTTGAAACAATTGCGACTGCAATCGCACCGCTTGGTATGATTGTATATGGACTACTATTAGATATGTTGCCAACTAGCATTGTTATGATGACAATAGGTGGAGGGTTATTGTTAGTTGTATTAGTTGGAGTAAAGCAACATATGGCGAAAAAACAAGTAGATGTGTCCGCTTAAAAATAAGAAAATAATAAAAATTTGACTTATCATTATAAAAATGACTAAATTAGTATTTTAGTTTTTGAAACTCTTTTTCATGTATGTTAAAGTAAAGTGAGCTTGCAAAGAAAAGGAGACAACAGCATGAAAAAATTAAGTTTTGTTATGCTTTTTCTATTAGTCGTAATGGCTGGATGTAGCAATTATGACACATATATTGAAACAGGTATGCAATCATTGAAAGATGAAAAGTATAGTGATGCAACAATGTGGTTCGAAAAAGCAGAAAAAGAGAAAGCAGGAAATGAAGCGAAATCATATAAAGAAGTTGCTGAGAGAATGGATCACGGAGCAACAGCATTAAAAGACGGTAAGTATTTAGAAGCGAAAGACATTGCAAATGAAGTGTTACAAAAGAAAAAAGATGATGAACTTGAAAAAGCTGTAACATCAAATGCAGAGAATATGCTTCAAAAAGCAAAAGATGTGGAAGAGAAAGTAAATGAAAGAGTGGCAAAGCGTAGAAAGGTAGAAGAAGAAGGAATCGATAAAATTATTAAAGCTGTCGATAGTATAGATGAAGTGAAAGAAAAAGAGAAGAAAGTATCAGAAGCATTAGATAAGGCTGAAGAGGCGCAAGCAAAAATTGAGGCAAAGAAAAATAAATAGATTTATAGTTTGAAAGGCTGTCGTGCATAATGACAGCCTTTTAATTTTTTGTTGCAAATGAAGTGATGCTCTGTAGTAAAAAAGAAATGATTTTAGAATTCCATCTGTCCTCATGATGAATCGTATAAATGTTACGCTGAAATTCAAATTCAGGGATTGGTATATAGCATAGCTCATTTCGTTGTATTTCTTGCTCGATAGCAAGTTTAGAAATAAAGGCAATTCCATTACCATATTTTAAAATTTGTTTCATCGTTTCTAATGAGTCTAATTCAATTTCAGATTGGAATGTAATGTTGTGCGCCAACGTCCATTGTGTAAGTAAATCTCTCGTTGTAGATGGATTACGATGCAATAGTATGCGTTCCTTTTCGATATTTTGTAACGATACATTGTCTTTCTTTGAAAAATAATGTTCTTTGGAAAAGGCAAGAACAAGTGTATCGGGCATTATATTCGTTTGTTTTAAAAGTGGTTCATCAAATGGAGCAGCGGAAATTATCCCAAGATCGATTTCGTGATTTTGTAGCATCATTCGAATTTCAGGGGCTGTTTTCACTAGTAGCGTTATTTTTATATTGGGAAATTCACATTGAAATTGATGAACGACTTCTGGCAAAAGATAAGTCGCTGGTACATAACTAGCGCCGATTGTTATAGCACCTTTATGAAAATCTTTAAACTCTTGCGTGACACGTCTAGCTTCTTTCATAAGTGCATCTATTTTACAAGCATAATGGTGCAAAGCCTCACCAGCCTCTGTTAAGAAATACCTTCCAGAACGTAATTCGAATAGAGATACACCGAGTTCTTCTTCTAAGCTTTTTATATGAAATGTAATAGTTGGTTGTTTAACGCCAAGTTTTTCTGCAACGATTGTAAGCTTTTTGTATTTCTTAATAAGTACTATAATTTCTAATTTTAAGAGATTCATTATGAATTGCCGCCTTTTTTATTTTAACTATAGAAAAAATCTATAGAAATAAATAGTTTATTAGAAGTTTTTTAATTTAATCTTTACAGTACATTAACATTCAGTATAAATCTTCCATATAGAATGAAAGCAGGTTAAGAATGAGGGGAGAGAGGTGAAGCAATGGATATTACAATTAGTGGATTAGAAAAGACATTTGGAAAAATACAGGCGTTAAAGCCGTTGCAGATTGTAATGAAACAAGGGGAATTCACTACACTTTTAGGACCTTCGGGATGTGGGAAAACGACTTTACTTAGAATGATAGCAGGGCTTGAAGAACCGGATAAGGGAGAAATATATTTTGGAGACCAGTGCATGTATTCTGCTGCAAAAAAGATAAAGACATCTCCTCATGAACGGAATATCGGTATGGTATTTCAAGATTTTGCTTTATGGCCGCACATGACTGTTTTTGAAAATGTTGCATTTGGTTTAAGAGCTACAAAGCAAACGAATCAATTGCGAGAAAAAGTAGAAGATGCGATAAAGCGAGTTCGCCTGCAAGGTATGGAGAAAAGGTATCCACACGAACTTTCTGGTGGACAGCAACAACGTGTCGCATTCGCTAGAGCAATTGTAACAAAACCTCATTTTATTTTGTTTGATGAACCGCTAAGTGCACTCGATGCAATTTTGCGAGAAGAAATGAGAATAGAGCTTATGGATATCGTTCATTCCATTGATTTAACTGCACTGTATGTCACTCACGACCAAACAGAAGCAATGTCAATGTCAGACCAAATTATTGTCATGAAACAAGGAGAAGTATTACAAAAAGGAACACCGGAAGATATTTATGTGAAACCGTCTCATGAATTTGTTGCCAAATTTGTTGGTAAGGCGAATTGGCTTGTAGAGGGTAAAAAAATGGTTCGTCCAGAGCATGTGAGCTGGACGAAAAATGAAGTGTGCGAAATGTATACAGGTGAAATTAAGCACGTTACATATGTAGGAGAACGGTATGAAATAAAAGTAAACATGGGGGCACTCGGAATATGGACAGCTTATCACAATAGTAAATTAAGCATCGGTAAACCAGTATCGTTATATGTGCCAAAAAAATGTATTCATCATATAGGGGGAGAATCATATGAAGAAATTCAGTTCGCTTAAGTCTTTATTTGTATGTACTTTATTATTTTCGGCTGTAGTAACAGGGTGTAGTTCAAAGACAGGCAATGCAGATGCAAAAAGTAAAAATACGACTGAAAAGAAAATTGTTGTATATAGTGCAGGGCCAAAAGGGTTAGCAGAAAAAATTCAAAAAGACTTTGAAAAGAAAACTGGTATAAAGGTGGAAATGTTTCAAGGGACAACTGGTAAAATTTTAGCGAGAATGGAAGCTGAAAAGAAAAATCCAGTCGTTGATGTAGTCGTACTTGCATCATTACCAGCGATGGAAGGATTAAAGAAAGAGGGTCAAACGTTAGCTTATAAAGAAGCGAAACAAGCTGATAAGCTGCGTTCTGAATGGTCAGATGATAAAGGACATTATTTCGGGTATAGTGCTTCAGCATTAGGGATTGTGTACAATACAAAAAATGTGAAGACAGCGCCTGAAGATTGGAGCGATATAACGAAAGGGGAATGGAAAGGAAAAGTGAATCTTCCAGATCCAGCACTTTCAGGTTCAGCTTTAGACTTTGTAACTGGATATGTGAAAAAGAATGGAAAAGATGGATGGAATTTATTTGAACAACTTAAGAAAAATGAAGTTACAGTAGCAGGAGCAAATCAGGAAGCGTTAGACCCAGTTGTAACAGGTGCGAAAGATATGGTAATTGCGGGTGTTGATTATATGACGTACAGCGCAAAAGCAAAGGGTGAACCTGTTGATATCGTATATCCAAAAAGCGGAACAGTTATTAGTCCACGCGCAGCGGGGATTATGAAGGATAGTAAAAATGTAGAAGGCGCAAAAGAGTTTATTGATTATTTATTATCCGATGATGTACAAAAACAAGTTTCTAAAGCGTATTTATTGCCTGGTAGAACAGATATAAAAGCTGAAAATAGACCAAATGTAGAAGAGATTCCAGTATTAAATATTGATTGGAAAACAGTTGAGAAAGAGCAAGATGAAATAGGAAAACAATTTAAGAAAGTATTTCAATAAGATGGTGATTCCATGGTAAATCGATTCGTATCAGTAAGACAAGTTGGAATGACGGTAGCGTTATTGCTTGTGGCGATGTTAATCGTCATACCCCTTTTTCTTATTTTATTTTCTAGTATATATGAAAATAGCAGTTGGAACTTTTTAAAGCCTTTTGAAGTGATGCAGAGTGGTGGATTAGCTGGGATTTTTCTGAATTCGCTGCTTCTAGGTGTACTCGTTGTAATAGGAGCTACAATATTTGCATTTCCATTGGCGTTTATTATGAGCAAAACAGATGTAGGAAAGTATAGTAAGTTAGATATTGTTTTTATGATTCCATTTATGACACCGCCGTATATTGGATCAATGGGCTGGATTTTGTTCATGCAACCTAACGGCTATTTTGAACAATTTTTTCCGATGCTAAAGACAGTTTCATCATCGTTTTTTAGTTTAGGAGGTATGGTCTTAATTATGAGTCTGCATTTATTCCCATTCCTTTATTTCATGCTGAAAAACACGTTACTTCAGATTGGGAGTAGTAAAGAAGAAGCTGCAGCAGTTCATGGCGGAAGTTTTTTCTATCGTTTAAGAAAAATAATATTGCCGTTATTAGTATCAAGTTATGTAATGGGTGCTTTACTCATTTTCGTAAAGACGATTGCTGAATTTGGAACACCGGCTACATTCGGACGTAGAATAGGATTCCACGTGTTAACATCAGAAATCCATAAATTTATTTCGAGTTGGCCAATTGATTTTAGTAGTGCAACAGCATTATCTTCTTTATTACTTAGTGCTTGTATGCTTATTTGGTATATGCAAAATGTATTGAATCGAAAGTATTCATATGCAATGGTTAGTGGAAAAGGTGTGAAATCTAAAAGATATACTTTGTCTATATTTACGCGCGTTGTAGCATGGATGTATGTAATTGGTTTATTAATAGTATCAATTGGAATTCCATACTTTTCTATACTTATTGCTTCTTTGTCAAAATTAAGAGGCGGCGGTTTACATGTAAATAACTTTACAACAAGCCATTATGAGGCATTGTTTACAATAGGATCTCCGGGATTAGAGGCTTTATGGAATAGTTTTCTTTTTTCACTCGTAACAGCGATTATCGCGGTAATGATTGGAGTCTTTTTGGCACTTATGATTCGAAAGGGGAAAAAAACCTCTGAAAAATGGCTTGATATGTGCGGTATGTTACCGAATATGGTACCAGGAATCGTTATGGTTGTAGGTCTTATTCTATTTTGGAATTCACCATATATGCCTATGTCAATTTACAATACACCAATCATGGTTATCGTAACGTATGTTGTTCTGTTTTTACCTTACACGGTGCAATATGTAAAATCATCACTCGGACAAATTGATGATTCTCTCATGCAGGCAGGAAGTGTTTTTTCTGGAAATTATATTTATATTTTTAGAAAAATAATAATGCCTCTTATTATCCCAGGCATTCTTGCTGGATGGGCGATGACATTTACAATTTCGATAAGAGAGTTAGTAGCATCGCTTCTCGTATTACCTCCATCAGTAGAAACGTCAGCAACGTTTATTTTTGCTCAATTTGAACAGGGTGAAGTATCTATAGGCATGGCGATGGCCGTTGTTTCTGTTGGACTTACAACAATGTGCTTATTACTGCTGCAACATATGGAGCAAAAACGAAAAGGGGTAGCATGATGAGAGTAGAAGTATGGGGAGGAGCTGGAGAGTACGGTCGCTCCTGCTATTTTGTAAAAAATAAAGAGACGAAAATAGTATTTGATTGTGGTATTAATCGATCTTATGAGGATAGTTATCCAAAAATAGAGAGAGAAGCTGTTCCATTTCTAGATGCGGTATTTTTATCACATATTCATGAAGATCATACGATGGGTTTACCTTTATTAGCGAAGTATGGCTATAAGAAAAAAATTTGGACGACTCGTTATACGAAGGAGCAACTGCCGTTATATTATGAAAAATGGAGAAACTATAATGTGATGCAAGGGTGGGATTTACCTTATAGCGACCAACACATAAAAGATTTAAATTATGTATGTATTGATGAGATTAGCAATCCAAATGAATGGGTACAAATTACTCCTACATTGCGGTTTCAATGGGGATATAGTGGGCATGTATTGGGAGCTGTTTGGTTTTTAGTTGATATGTATAATACATACGTATTTTATTCAGGCGACTATTCAGCAGAGTCTAATATACTACGAGCTAATTTACCTGAGAAATTGGGCCACAATATAAAAGTCGCAATTGTGGATGCCGCTTATCACACAGATGATGTTTCGCAAAATGAACGTGTAAACGAACTATGTGCAGAAATTGAACGAGTTATGCAAAATAAAGGAATAGCATTATTACCGCTGCCACAACTTGGTAGGGCGCAAGATATAGTATTGTATTTATATGAACGATATAAAGAATTTCCTCTTATAGTAGATAAAGAAATCTTGGCTGGATTTGAAGAGATGTTCGCATATAAAGATTGGATAAAAAATAATAAAGAACTTAAATGGGTTATGAAGAGTCTAAAAAGAAACATAATAGTGATGGATAATGACATTAGTCTGCAAAATAGTTACGGAATAGTTGTAATGAGTGATGCGAATATGCAAACGAGACGAGCACAGTTATACTATGAACAGCTTCGGAATGAAAAGCGGAATGCCGTTATTTTTACTGGGCACATTGCGAAAGGGAGTTTTGCAGAAAGAGTTATGAAAGAACCTGTAAGGAGTACATGTAGGGTGAAGCGAGTTCCGTATAAAGTTCACCAAAGTATAAGAGACGTTAAAGAGATGTTAAATACATTATTACCAGAACATACGGTGCTAGTACACGCTTTGAAAGAGGATACAGATCGATTACAACAAAAGCTAAGTACAGCAGGATATGAAAATGTATATTCACTTGCAATGGAACGTATAGAAGTCATTTAAAATACAAAGGGGATAGGTATATGAAAAAAGTATTTGTATTCGTAAGCATTTTCTTTTGTTGTTTCCTTTATAACGTTAAGGAAGGGTCTACTGCTAGTCCAATGAAACCTAGTTTTGAAGTGAAGTTATTATTAAAGCCAGAACAAGTATTAGGTTATAACAAAGAGATGAAGCAAGAGGTGCTAGAACATTTCCAGGCTGGTACAAAATATGAAAGAATACAAGTGCAATTTTTAGATACTGCGAATAAAAGTTTAAGTGATGAAGGTTGGTTTGCTAGAATTCGAAAGAAAGAATTTAGTAAAGATTTTGAACTAACATATAAAAAAAGATATCCTATTCAAAATGGTGTAATTCAAGATGCACTAGAAGTAGCTAAAAAAGAAGGATTCGATAGTAATACGGATAGTTATGAGGCGGAAATAGATTGGGGATTTGAGAAGAAAACATTAAGCATTTCAAATAAGAAAAGTTACAGTGCTAAAGGATATGGGATACTTGATTTACCAAATGAACAAGCTGCTCAAAACATGTTAATAGAAAAATTACCAGGGAAAATGAACAAATGGTTGTATACAAATTGGGGAGAAGAGATGTTAAAGAATTCCCGTATTTACGGTCCTGTATTAATGAAACGATATACAGGAGAGTTTGAAAACATAAAAGCAAATATTGAAATTTGGCCATTAAGTAATACCGGAAAATTAGAAGATGACTTCGTAATAGAAGTGTCATTTAAAACAAATGAAGAAAGTATTGCGACAAAACAAAGGGAATTATTAATGGGGAGTTTAGAGAAAAAAGACTGGTTGTTACCGAAAGATAGTTTAAAGACAGAGCTTATTTTTCAGTAAATGAGAAAAAAGGAATCCATATTTCGTGGATTCCTTTTTATATATGAGTATTAAGCTAAATCATGTACAGAGATAATAAAGTTGTTTAATTTACAATAAAGTCATTTAAAAAATAATATAGTTGTTTAAAAATCCTTCTTCTACTAACGAGGCAGGTTAGTGGAAGAAATAGCAAGTGGGTTTAACTAGGAGAAGTGTCGATGACATTAAAGAAGACACCGAGGTGTCTTCTGTTTTTTAAATTAAAAATATCGATAAATTAGGATTTATTTACTTAACATTATACTTATTTTCGGAACGAGGCATCTAATCGGTGAGTATATACAAACCAAGTAATGCTTGCTGTTAATAATGTTGACGAAATTAAAGCTGTAAGAACACTATATGTTTGCCAAATAAGTATCGTTGACCAATCGAGGGCAAAAAACATTATACACTGGGCAATCGTAGCGATTAGGAAAATAATTGTTACGATTGTTCTCTTTTTTGTCATTGGCTGCTGCTCATTCGTTTTCCTTTTTCTTAATCCTAAGAAAAATAACAGAACGGCTAATAGGCAAAGAATAATTGTGGTAGACGACAAAATGATGTCCAAAAGCTGTGTGCCGCTTATCTCATATGACTGAGTTAGATTGCCGTTTAATATATTTTTAACTTTTAGTACCAGGTTTATATTGGTATTTGCGCCGTTGCTCAGTAAGCAGATGGCTGTTCTTTCATTTGGCAGTATGGCTACTTTGGTACTAAAATTTGGATTACCCCCAGTGTGTTCTATAAACGTTTGTTCGGCGTTTACCGACCAACCTGCCGCATAATACATATCATTGACAGCCGAAACAGACATATCACCCCTATGTGATTTTTCGATAGCCCTGTGAAATATTTCGGGTATGTCCTGCACAATACCCATCTGTATGCCCATCCAACGCGCCATATCTTTTGTATTAGAAATGATATAGCCGGCAGGTTTATTCCCAGCATAATCCGGAGCGTTAAATGGAGTTGTTATAAAAAAGGAAGAACGGTAGCCCTGTGCTAACTGTCCAGTGGCTTGAGCATCTTCTTTATAAACATACGTCTGGTGAAGACCTAAGGGTATAAATACCTGCTCCTTCATAAAGTCTTCATAGCTTTGTCGTGATACAATCTCAATAACCAAACCCAATACGTCATAATTAACGGTTCCATAGTTATATTGTTCACCGGGAGAGAACGCCAATTCTGCATCTACCAGCGTTTCCACGGTCTTTTGCAACATATCAGGCGTATTACCTTGTGGAATATTTTGAAGATGTCTAATATTTGTTAGGCCGCTGGTATGGTGAAGAAAGTTATTTAGTGTAAGGTTTTGCATATCAACAGGTTTACCTTGATACTTTAACGTAAACCAAGGTAAATATTTTTGGATAGGGTCAGTCATTGATAGCAGCCCTTGCTCTTCCAATAGCAAAATCCCCATACCAGTAAAAGCTTTACTCACCGAGGCCAACTCATAGAGTGTATTTTCACTTGCAGACAGTCCCTTTTCAAGATCTGCATACCCAGAAGAAAAGTAGAACACTTCACCATCAGCAAGTATTGAGAGTGACATTCCAGGCACACCTGACGTACGACAGGCATCATCTAGCAATGCTTGTATTGCCACAGATTTCGAATCTGACAACGCATAACTTTGTGTTGCGAATCCTGAGAATAATATAAATATCGTTAATACAAAAACAATAGTCTTGTTCATACACTCTCCTTTCTGAAGAATTATAAGGGTATAAATAACTTATTTTTATAACTATAAACTAAATTCTGATTTATATTTCTATTTATCTATATAATATCAAATAATTGTGAAGAGTTACACTTAAACTAACGGGGGCGTTAGTTTAATAAGAAGTAAACAACTTTATTATTCATTTTTTAAGCATTACATAAGCAGATGGATATAATTTGAAACAACTTTAAAGAGCCTTGCTGCATATAGAATGTAGTAAGGCTCTTATCTTTTTTAGTCAAAATTCAATAACTTTATTATCACTATACAAATCAGCTGATACGAACATATCACTGTTTTGAAGATTTTTAGAGCGTAAACTATAAGCAACTACCTTCTTTTTATATTGTTTTACAACATCAACATGCTCTTCATGACTGTAAATATAAAATGTGAAATCTTTTTTACCACGTTTTGCATTGATAATTAAAGGAGTGCCTTCATTATGGGGTGGTGCATAATAGCGATCTAAAAATAAACCTTCGTTAAAATCATGAATAATTTTTGATTTCTTTTCGCCTTCTACGTTATTTCCGTGAATTGTAATAGTCACATTCTCTTCGTCAAGTTGTGGATGTGTTTCGTACTTGCTAATAATGGATTCAATAACAGTGTTAGGAAGGCTAGAAACGATAATTTTAAATGCTCCAAATACAACTAACATCACAATAAACCAAGTCGTCATAGTATATCATCCCCTTTATTCTATTTAATAATATAACTCATATGGTAATAGTACATATGGTGAAGTTTTGTATAATTTGTGAAAAATATGCCATTTTTACGAACGAAATGTTAGAAAAATCAATTTTGTTACAAAAAGTTGAAATTGAAGTATTTTAAAAGAAAAAGGTTTATAATAAAAATATAACTAATAACCACATTACTAATTATAAGGAAGTGTAACTATGAGTACTGTAGCAATCGTATATGGTATTATTCTTTCCACAATTATTGTTTTGTTTTTCGTTGGGGTCTCACGTTATATTCATAAATGGAAAGAAGGCGTTGCGAAATTAAATCACATTGAAGAAGAACTTAGTGATTTAATGTTACATCATGGTAAGTAAAATTTTTCAACTAAACAATGTGAAGAATATCACAAAACATGCTCTCATCATGAAAGCATGTTTTTTTGTTGTTTAAGAAAAGAAGTGTTTTTTGTATAAATAATCTAATTATTACTTAAAAAGGGAAATTTATTTAGTATAATATATAATATGTTTATTTTAGGGGGAGTATCATGAGGGGATTAAAAGTTGTTGGAATTATAGCTGGAATTACTATAGTAGGCTGTATAGCTTTCTTTTCAGTGAAGGAATATGTCAATTCCAAAGAAGACTCTAATTATGTGCTAAATTACATAAAAGAACATAAGGATGATAAAACAACTTCTTTAATTGTTAAAAGAAATGGTGAAACATTGACATCAATAAATGAAAAAGAAAAACTACCGCTAGCAAGTATGTCGAAAATCGTTATAGCAATTGAATATGCTAAGCAAGTAGCTGAAGGGAAAATAAGAAAAGACGAGCAAATTTCATTGAAAGAATTAGAAAAATACTATGTGAAAAATACTGATGGTGGTGCACACCCTGCATGGCTAGATGATGTAAAAGTTAAAGAGTTAGTGAAGGGTGGTCAAACTTCTTTAGAAGAAGTAGTGAAAGGAATGATCCATTATAGTTCGAATGCGAATACATCATATTTATTGGACAAGCTTGGAGCAGCGCGGATAAATGAAAGTTTGAAAGAGTTAGGCTTAAATAGTCACGATGAATTTTATCCAACGTATACAGGGGCATTATATATGAGGGGCTATGTTGAAAAAGAACTGCATATTCCTCAAAATAAAGCATTGGACAAGCTACGTAATATGTCTAATGATGAATATGTTAAGCATGTATGGCAAATACATGAATGGATGAAAGACGAGAAAGAATGGACAAAACGCGAGATATCGTTAAAAGCCGATATGGACTTTCAACGTATTTGGTCAGATCGGTTTATAGGTGCAAATGCGAAGGATTACATGAGTTTACTGGAAAAGATAAATAGCAGAAATTATTTTACACCACAAATGCAAGGTGAGATTGAGAATATATTTAAAGGAACCGTAGGAGAGGGTATGTTCGAATTTGCTGGACAGAAAGGTGGTTCTACGGCATTTGTATTAACAAATAGTTTCTATGGTACTGATAAAAAAGGGAATAAGATTGAGATTGTCTTTATGATGAACAATTTGAGTGAAAAAGCATTTGAAAAACTTCTAAGTAATATGGATTACTTTATTCGAGATATTGCCATAAGTGAGGAATTCAGAAATAAATTATAATGAAATAATTTTATTATGTAAACAAAAGAGCGCTTATGCAAAGTGCTCTTTTTTAATACAGGATTTTCCAATCTTGTTATTGAATATAAATTGAAAATAAGAAAGAAGGTTGAAAAATGACAACAATCTATTTCGTTCGCCATGCCCATTCTACCTATACAAAAGAAGAACGGGAGCGACCTTTATCTGAAAAAGGGTACTTAGATGCAGAGAATGTAACACGCTTATTAAAAGATAAACATATTGATGTTGTGATTTCTAGCCCGTATAAAAGAGCAATCCAAACTGTACAAGGAATTGCGAATACATATAAATTATTAATACAAACAGAAGAAGATTTGCGTGAAAGATTATTGAGCACAGAACCGGTATCAAATTTTAATGATGCTATGCAGAATGTGTGGGAAGATTGGAGTTTTGCATACGAAGGCGGAGAATCGAATGATGTCGCACAAAGGCGCGCTGTAATATGTATGCAAAATATATTAAAACAATATGAAGGTAAGAATATTGTAATAGGTACGCATGGAAATATTATGGTATTACTCATGAATTATTTTAATTCGAAATATGATTTAGAGTTTTGGAAAACACTTCATATGCCTGATGTGTATCAATTAAATTTTGATAAAAATCGTTTCATTTCTGCTGAAAGAATAGAGAAAACAGGTCATCGGTTAAATATTTTGTAAAAGTTTATCAAAAAAAGAGGAAAGAGAGAAGTTATTGTAGAAGTATGACTTTGTAACATAAAAAATATATGTTAAAGGAGGCTGTTTACATGTTTGAGAAAGAGAAAGAAGGGCTTATTGAAGTTCAAAACGTATATGAAATTGCACCAGAAGATGGAACAATTATTGGTATGGCAACGGAAGAAGAAATGGAAATTGCTGCTGAACTAGAGTTACAGTACTATGCCCATTCTCGTTTGTTAGAAGCAAATATTCAGTTAGACGGTTCCTCCTACAAAGAGTTACTTCAGGAGTTCCAGGAGTACGAAAGAAAATCAATGAGCTTTTGGCGAGCGATACATAAACGTTTAGCTGTGCCATGGGCGTGGGTACTACGTATTGATGTTGCGAATGGCCCTATATATGTAAGTAATGGAAGTTCATATTACGAAGAAATCGATGATGAAGAAGATTATGAATAGATAAGTAAGGAAGCAGCTTTAGTTGCTTCCTTTTTTTATTTGTAAGAAATGAATCGCCTCAATAATAATATCTGGTCGATCATTTTCTATACCGTGACTAGCATGTTCGGCAAGAATATATTGGTTGTTAGTTGAGAGGTGTAATTGTTCGTGAATTAGTTCTTGCCACATTGCTTCAAGTTGTGTTGCTTCCTCTTTTGGCATGCCGCCATTAGTCAATTGAGTAATAGAATATTGAGGATCTCTACCGATAACGATTAATGATATTTCTAATGTTTTACATAGCTCTTTTAGTGAGAGAGCACAGTTTTTCCACTCCGATAGTTCAGAAGCTGTCGCTTTATATAATGAAGGCGAGGTAGAGAATTCAATTTGCTGTTTTGATTGATCGGTGAGAATAGGTTTTAGTTCATTATAAAGTGTGTCTACATCCATTTTGGAATATATATTATATTTTTGAAACCAAACATCATCAGAATCAGTTTGATCAGAAATTGGTAAATGAAGTTCATCTAAACGGTGTAAGTTCATCGAAGTAGAATCAACTAAAATAAGTGCTTGCAGCTTATCTTCATGTAACATCGCAAAATGTTGTGCACATAATCCTCCATAGGAATGACCGATTAGAATAAATGGTTCTTGAATAGCTAGTTTGTTTAGTAACATATGTAGCTCTTTTGTAACTTGCCTTATTGTACGCGGCTGATTGCCTAAATCACTTTTTCCGTAACCTGGGCGATGGTATGAAACAACTGTAAAATGCTCTGAAAGCTTTTCTATAATAGGAAACCAATCATAAAATGAGCAAGTCATTCCAGTTTGAATGACTACAGTTTGTTTACCATCTCCTTTTATATGTACTTCTATATTTTGCCTCATTATTTCTACAAATTTATGAATGTTAATTCCTCCTAAGCTTGAAATAATTTTTGACAAGCAAAAACGATACACCAAACACCTATACCAAGTAGGACAGATGTACTAAGTGTAAATGAATTTTTTAAACCAATATAGACAATAAATAATAGTAGTGCTGATGCGGGGAATCCATATAATACCCCTAAAGCAAATTGACTCAATTCTTGTTTATTTCCGCCTTCGAATGAAATCCAAAATAAACTAAGTAAACTCACGAGAGGAAGGGCAGCAATAAAGCCACCTATCGTACTGTAATGTTTAGCGACTTCAGTGATAATGCCGATAATAAGTGCCGAAACGATTACTTTAACGAGGAAATGCATATTTTGCCTCCTTCGCTAATAACGAAAATGCTTTTTCAATTAATTGTTGTTCTTCTTTTGATAACTGTAATTCTAATATTTTTATCTTTTCTTTATCTAGTAAAGTATGTTTTTCTAATACTTCAATTCCTTCAATTGTTAATGTAAGATTTACAACTCTTTCATCTTTTTTATTTCGCTCTTTAATGATGAAGCCCTTTTGAATAAGGCGCTTTATGTGTTCAGACGCTGTGTTATGAGAAAGACTAAGCTCAGTAGCGACTTTTCCAATTGTTATACCTTTCTCACGAGAAACGATTTGTAAAATACGAATTGCTTGGTGGGAAAGGTTGTCCTCGTATTCGTATCGTAAGTGATAATAAATGCTCTCCCAATGTTGATTAATGTTGTTCATAATAATAAATCCCCTTTTTTATATCGTATAGTAAGATATATTCGTTGTTTTAGAAATAAAATCCTTTTATTTGGATAAAAAATGTTGAAAAAGTTTATTTTTATTGAAATATAAGGTAATCTATGTGTAAAGGTATACATTTAGCAAGAGAGAGGATGATAGCTGTGAATACATTCAAATGGATTAGTCATGAACAGATGTATGTAGATGAAATACATGTTGAAAAATGTGGTCCTCTTTCAGTCGGCGTATATGGGGGAAATCAAGAGAGTGATGCATATGAACGAGGAGATGCGGTGCTGGCTTGGTGGGATCCTGAATTACAATTTGAATTTGTTATGATTTTTGATACACATCACAAAACAAAAAATATAGATTATATAATAGAAGCGATTTCGGAAAGAAAAGAAAAACTAAAAGAGTTATTCTCATATCCAATACATTTAGCTTTCCATCATACACATATGTACCTATTAGCGTTATTTACAGATGAGTTATTTATTAAAAAGTGTGATCAAGATGATGAGGAACTCGCTTGCTTAATTTGTTTACGAAAAGGCGAATTTTTATATTGGTTATCAGTTGGTGATTGTTTCGCGTATTTATTCCATTCTGAGAAAACGAAAAATGGAAAAGGACGATTAAATAAACGGAAAAATTACGAATATATTGGCAGGAAAAATATTTTTGCAGCAAATACACCTTGCTTTACGTCAGGTGTAAGAGGATTAGAAAAAGGAATGAATCACATTGTAATGGCAACGGACGGTATTTTAGAGTGTGACAAACGAAGGTTTGATGATGATCAATCTTTAGTAGAAATATTACACGACGGAAATAGCTTGCAGATTGAGCCCGTATTAACAAATGTACTGCAGTGGAAAGGTAGAGACTGTGCCACGATTATTGGATGGTCTATTGATACTGATAATAAACAATGTACTAATTAATATAAAAGGAGTTCAAGGTTTTTATCCTTGAACTCCTTTTTGTTAAGCAATATGGATGTGATATGTTTTCAACCATTCATTTACTTGTAGCATATACTCCATGGCACTTCTTGCCTCAAAATTGTTAATCTCTTTATTACTTTGATCAGCAATTGAAAGTAAGATGGAATGGTTAATAAGTGAGAAAATAGGATTGTTTTTATTGTTACACATATCAAGTGTTAAATTACGGATTGTTTGTAAGTAGAGTGGATCTTGTGAAGTTGGATAAGCGCTTTTTCTTCTATTGCGTACATCGTCAGGTAAAGCTGGTTGTAGTGCTCTACGTAAAATGCCTTTTTCAATATTATCAATACTTTTTATGTTGAAAGGAACATTCCATAAATATTCAACTAATCTATAATCACAAAACGGTACACGAACTTCAAATCCAACAGCCATACTCATGCGATCTTTACGGTCAAGTAAGAAAGGAAGGAATCGTGTTAAAAATAAATAAAACATTTGACGTTGTTTCGCGGATTTTTTACTTTCGCCTTCAAGAGTAGGTACTTCAAGTATCGCCTCTTGGAATCGTGTATCAATATAGTCTTCTAGATTACATTGGTTACTTACTTCATTTAGTAGAAGAGGAGATGTATTTTTCCAATTTTTTAGCCAAGGAAACTTATCTACATATAGTAGTTCTTCTTGATGAAACCAAGGATATCCACCGAATACTTCATCAGCCGATTCGCCGGATAAAGCTACGGTCGCATCTTTTTTCATTTCGCAAAATAGTAAATATAGTGAAGTTTCCATTTCACCAGCACTCGGTAAATCTTTTGCATGAAGGGGAACGAATAATTGATTTGCTAATTCTTCAGCATTCACAATAATATCATGATGCGCTGTCCCGACATATTCAGAAACGCGTTTTACCCAAGGTGCGTCTAAACCAGTGCGAGCAAATGTCAGTTCGAAATCTTTTGCGCTATTTACAAAGTCAACAGAATACGTATGAAGTGTTTTATTTTCAGCAGCAAATTCTTTACCCGCAAGTGCAGTAATACCGCTAGAGTCTAATCCGCCTGATAACATACAAACGAGAGGAACATCGGCAATTAATTGTCTTTTTACTGTATCTTGTAAAATAGATAAAATATGCGAAGATGTATCTTCTATAGAGTCTGTATGGAACTTACTTTCTAAATTCCAATACTTCGTAACTCCTTTTTTATGACGTGTAAATGTTATAGAATGTCCAGCACGTACTTCTTGAATATGTTTAAAGACGCCACATCCTGGAGTGCGAAATAAGCCTAATCCAAATATTTCATTTATTCCATCCGCATCAATTTCAGCAGGGACAGATGGATGCGCTAATAATGCTTTAATTTCAGAGCCGAAAATAATACTGCCATTTCTTTCTGTAAAAAAGAGTGGTTTTACACCTAAATGATCTCGTGCTAAAAACAATTGTTGCTTCTGATCATCCCATAAGGCAAAAGCGAAAATTCCGTTTAAATGTCGTACGCAGTCTTCTTTCCATTCTAAATAAGCATGTAGTAATACTTCTGTATCTGAATGGGTTTCAAATGCATGCCCACATTTTTGAAGCTGCTCTCTAAGTTCACGGAAATTATAAATTTCTCCATTATAAGTAAGAGCATACGTATAATCACCAGCACGAAATGTTTTTGGCTGCGTTCCTCCTTTAGGATCTATTACGATTAATCGGCGGTGTGCAAAAGCTGCGCGAGGTGAAAACCAAAATCCTTCAGCATCCGGACCACGATGCTGAATACTATTTGCCATCTTTTTTAAAATAACATGTTGATTTGAAAGGTCTTCTTTCCAATCTACCCAACCTGTAATTCCACACATACATATCTCATCTCCTAATTTAAAATAGTAGATTAACGAAATAAAATGTACACCAAGTTAAAGAATGACTATATAAATAGTGTACTACATGAACCAAATTGTAGACTTGAGAAAATTTTCTTTGAACGCATAGTTATGTGAGACAATGGCTAAGGAAAAGTATTCCATTACATACAAAAAATAAAAAAGATGAGAGAAAAAATTTTCTCAGACGTTATATAGGGTGTAAAAGCTTTTACAAAACAATAAGGGGAATCGCTACATGAAATCAAATGAGAAAAATTTTATAAAAAGATTACAACGGCAAAAAGAAGACGCGTTAGAATTTGTTGTCGATACATACTTACCACTCATAAAGGGAATCACGCATAAAGTTCTACTTCCCATTCAAAATGATGGACTCATAGAGGAATGTATAAACGATATATTTCTTTCCATTTGGAATAACGCAAATAAATTTCATGGAGAGCCGAGCGATTTTAAAAAGTGGATTGCAGCGATTGCGAAGTTTAAAGCAATTGATTATTACCGGAAATCGACTAAAACAGTAGAAATCATTTCAGATGAGTTTCATATCAGTACAGAAAAATCAGCAGAAGACGAATTAATCGTTATGGAAGATAGGGAAGAATTATTGAAGCTCATTAATCAATTAGAACCGCTAGATCAAAAGGTGTTCATTATGAAATATTTACTTGGTATGAAGACAGAGGAAATAGGTGACAAGTTAGGATTAACTCGGGCAGCAATTGATAATCGAGTGTACCGGGGGAAAAAGAAACTACAACAAAATGCTACGAATATTAGTTTTGGAGGTAGTGCAATATGAAAGACATTTATGAACTATTAAATGATATTGATATAGACGAAAAAGAACTAGAAGAAATTGAGGCTTCTGAAATTGAAAAAGAAAAAGTAAAACGAAATGTAAAACAATCGATACGTACGAAGAAAAAGATGAAAAGTTGGAAAAAAGGTGTCGCTGCTGCATCTATTTTAGTAGGATTATCAGTTGCAACACTCGGTATCGGATTTCCTACATATGCTGGGGGATTGCCAATTGTAGGTGACATATTCCGATTTTTAGATAATGGTAGAACAGGGTTATATGAAAATTATAAAGAATTTTCGACTGAGTTGAATATGACGAGAGAGAGTAATGGAGTTAAGGTTACAATTAATGATGTAATTTCTGATGGCAGAACATTATCTATAACGTATTCACTGGAAAGTGAGCAGGACTTAGGGGAGGATCCTATCATATTAGGTGGATTGGATATAATGGACGCTCATGGTAGTTCAGGCAGTGGTAAAATGACTAAAGTTACTGAAAAAAAGTATGTAGGTATGGTAACAACGACGCATCATGATAGCAATAAAAAGGACAAAGTAAACTTTAGATGGAATATAGAGAGAATAGAGATGCCAGATAGGAAAAAATCAATACAAGGTAATTGGAATTTCGCCTTAACTGTAAAATCAGTGGATAGTAAAGAGAGAACAATTGGTGGGAGTTCGGAAAAAGAAGGTATAAAAGCAAATATGGAAAAGGTCGCAATATCGCCAGTTTCATTTATTCTTTATTACAATCAAGAGGTTTCTAAGGGCACGAGGAAAGAATGGGATAGTGTAGATGTTGAATTGACGGTTAAGGATGATTTAGGGAATATTTATTCGGGTGAAGGAAATGGGGGAAGTGGCAACGATCCTTACAATATCCATTGGAGTGCCACCTTCCAAAAACTAAACGAAAATGCAACAAAGCTTATCGTTACACCTCGCGTGCACTTGCGAGTACATACACCTGAAAATCATGGTGGAGTAGAGTATGTGAATGGGAAAGAGAAGAAAATAGAAGTGCCGAAAAAAGAAGCGAAGAGTAAAGATATTGTGTTAGATGATATTGTCATTGATTTAAAGAAATAAAAGAGAGACTGCCTAAAACCATTTAGGCAGTCTTTTTTTCGTTAAGAACTAGTAACGAGCAATGCATGCGGATGCTGCGTTTTATATTCATCTTTCCACGGAATATTTAGTTGTTCCCACGATTCGCCGCTATCATTGGATTGAAAGACGCCATTGTTATTTAACGTGTAAAACGTATGTGGTTCAGCCTTGTTTGTCGCAAACATCGAAATGACTGTACCGATTGCAGATGGTAGTCCTTGTTGTACTTGCTGGAACGGAGTATCTTTCGTTTTTCGATAAATATAAGATTCATAAGGGATACGGTGATGAGCCAGATCAGCACTTGGCGCGGCAGAAACTAGAATCGTATTACAATCAGCTGGATCAATTGCCATGCTGTATAAATAATGATGTTCAAGTCCTTCACTACATGAGATCCAGCTGTTTCCATTGTTATAACTTTCAAGATAAGCACGATCAGGTCCGCCCATAAATCCGTCACCACATGATGCATAAAGACGATTTGGTGCTTCAGGGTGCATAAGTAATTGATGAGCATCGATAGGAGCACCGAATTTTTTATCAATCCATGTATGCCCTTTATCATTACTTTGAATAACAGCACCAGCTTCGATTGAAACGTGTATTGTATTAGGGTTGTTTGGATCAACTGTAATCCAGCGTACGTGATGGGTAAAAGGTCTAGGCGGGAAAGCCCACGTATAAGAAGATAATAATGATTTCATATTTTTAAGTTCAGTCCACGTTTCACCACCATTTTCAGAGCGAAATAAAGCGCTCGGTTCTGTGCCGACATAAACGACCCCATATCCGTTCACTTGTTCATTTGAGCTTATTGTTATGGAAGTGATAGAGGAGTGTAAAATACCATCTTCTTTAGGGAAATCAAAGTAACGATAAGAATCTCCAATTGGTCTCCATGAATCCCCGCTATCGTCACTTAACCATAGACCTCGTCCAAATGTTCCGCAATATACACGGTTTGGGTGGAACGGATCAACAGCGATACAGGTAGGTTGCATATTTTGTAAGTGGTAAGTCGTTTCATAGTTATCATATTGTTCTTTCACTACAACAAGTTCACGTTCCATACAGAGAAATAAACGTTTCATTTAAGTAACCTCCTTAAAATTCTTTCATTAGTAAACAATATGAAAATAAAAAAGAAGTAGTCTTGTTTTATTTGAGAAAAAGGGATTGTCTAAAAAATAGCGAAGTGTGTATACAGAGGAAGCGGGCGTTTACAATCAGTCGATTCGGGATAAAGATGGGGAGTTTGTTTCATACTAACATACAGATATTGTACTTAAAGGAGTATAAGTATGGGACATTCGCATGATCATGGTCATTCAAAAAATAAAAAGGCGTTACTAATTGCCTTCCTACTAACAACAAGTTTTATGATTGCAGAAGTTATTGGTGGATTTGTAACAAATAGCTTAGCACTACTATCTGACGCGGGGCATATGCTAAGTGATGCAGTATCTTTAGCTTTAAGTTTACTTGCGTTTAAGCTCGGAGAAAAAACAGCAACAACTGTGAAAACATATGGATATAAGCGAGTCGAAATGTTAGCAGCATTATGTAACGGTGTCGTTCTTATTGTCATTTCGGTATACATTTTTATTGAAGCAATCCGTCGTTTTAAAGAACCAGTTGAGATTGCTAGTAATGGGATGCTCATTATTGCAGTCCTTGGTCTGCTTATTAATATTTTATCAGCTTGGATATTAATGAGAGGCGGAGATGTGAAAGGTAATTTGAATTTAAGAAGTGCTTTCTTACACGTACTAGGCGATCTATTGGGTTCCGTCGGAGCGATTATTGCTGCGTTACTTATTAAATTTTTCGGATGGACTGCTGCAGATGCGATTGCTAGTATTCTTGTGTCTATTTTAGTCATTATTAGTGGATGGCGTGTAACACGTGATACGGTTCATATATTAATGGAAGGTGCACCACAGCACATAAATGTTGAAGAGGTAAAAAGTACGTTATTAAATATTCCGATTGTCAAAGAAGTTCATGATTTGCACATATGGTCTGTTACATCAGATTTTCAAGTATTAACATGTCATCTTATTATTAAAGGGAATGAAACGCAAAGTGTATTAAAAGAGGCTACGTATGTATTAAAGGAGAAATTTCATGTAGAACATGTCACCATTCAAGTAGAAATAGATGGTGAATTTCATCATGATGAGACAACTTGCAAAGTATGAAAGAAAAAGGATAAGAAAAAGTGTCATAACATTTTTCGCACGGCATACATATATATAATGTGGCCACAAATACTTTGCAAGGTAAATATTTCATGAAATTACTTTACTTATAAAGAGTCATCTTTTATAATCAAAAGTGGTAATTGATAAAGATTATCATTTTCAATGATCGTAGAAAGGAGTTTTTTAAAAGATGAGTAGTCAACTCCGTTTTGCTGTTGAAAATCGTAAGAGGCATTTAATTGATGAGTTAATTGGAGCAGGTGTGTTTAAGATTCGCGACCGACAATTATACGAGCTGTCTTTAGAGGAATTGGAAAAAGAGTACGAAGATATGGAAGGTTATGCAAATATTCAGGCGTAGCTATATAGATTAGTAAAAGGAGAGCTGGTTACGATTTTGTGTAACCAGCTCTCTTTTTATTTCGTAGAAATTATTTTTTGTATTTCTTTCATGGGACGGAGCCAGTTTTGAGTCATTATTTGTTCCATTTGTTTTTCGTCCTGCTTCTGCAATGCTTGAATGATAGAGTGATGTTCTTCAATAGATTGACTTGCTGGAACAAAGTTTTGGAAAAACAAATATTCAAGACGTAAAACGTGAAGTTGCATATTTTCTAGAAAGGGTTCAATATATTGATTTTTAGCAATAGAAGAAATTGTATTGTGGAATTGTATATCTAATTCTAAAGCTTGTTTTGCGTTTTTTTTCTCTATAGAGTGCTGAAAATGATCATTTATTTCAGAAAGTAGTTGAATATCAGCGTCTGTAATGTTTTGAAGAGCTTGCTTTCCTATAATAGAGTGAAGACCAGCCATCGTTTCATAAATGATAGATACGTCGTCTAACTTAATAGGAGCAATTTTTGTTTTTTGCCCTGGTACCATCTCCACTAATCCAGAAAGCTCTAATATTTGAAGTGCTTCCCTTACAGGTGTTCTGCTTACTCCTAGTGCCTCAGCCAATTCCCCATCATTAATTTTTTCATTGGGCTTCAGTACACCTTCAATAATCCAATTCTGTAGTTGATTTAAAACGAGTGATTTTGCTGAAATTCTTCCTGGTTTTTTATAATTTTGAGGGACAGGCATAGTGAATTCAATCCTTTCATTGTATATTTTCCTTTTTCGCATGAACAAGCTTTAATTTTTGTTTCCCTTCATCCGGCTTTTGGCTTAAGATGAGCACCATTACAATGACACAAAAAGCGCCTAATAACTGAAAAGATTGAAATGGCACGTGCAATATAAGTACAGAAGAAATAATAGCTGCGAGTGGTTCTGTGCAACCAAATAATGTTGTTTCTTTCGGAGTCAGGTATCGTATGCTGTCTAAGTATAAATAAAAGGCAATAAGTGTCCCGAAAATGACGACAAATGTGATGAGCGGTAGGGTACTTAGTTTTGCATATTTCATAGTTGATAATAAAATGAATTCGTTTGTAGAAATAAAGTGTACAATCGTTACACCAATACCCCCAATAATCATGCCCCATCCAACGATAACGGAGGAAGACCATTTTTCTAACAATTCCTTTGAATATAAACTATAAAAAGCGAGAGATAATCCAGATAAAACACCCCAAATAATAGCTGGTGTAGAAACAGCCAAGTTATGAACAGACCCGTTTGTTAGTAAGAGAAAAGTGCCTACTAATGAAAGGGTAATTGAAATGAAATCAATTTTTGATGGACGAACGTTCCATTTGAAAAGTAAGTATACAGTGATGAATATAGGAGCTAAATATTGTAATAATGTTGCCACGGCAGCATTTCCTTCTTTAATTGAAGCGAAATACGTATACTGTACAGCAAGCATACCGAATAGACCAAACAAAATCATTTTAATAGCATCAGAATTTTGTTTCCAAATGCCAAATATCTCTTTTTTTCTCGTTCCGAATGAGGAAATAATGAGCAAAATAATTCCAGATATAAGTAAACGGATCGTAACTAACCATTCGGTTGAAACATTGTCATATTGAAAAAGTTGTTGTGCAGCTGTACCAGACAAGCCCCATAAACAAGCACCGATTATGACCATTATAATTCCTTTCAATCGATTTGAATCCATATGATCTAAAATTCTCCTTTCTAAAAATATAAATTGAATACAATATGCAATATATCACAGAATGACTCGTTAATAAACTGAAATTTCTAATTTGCTTTTTTATGTATAGTAAAATATTGTAGAGGAGGGGGAGTATATGTTAGCTGGATTTTTAGTTTGTTTATTTGTTGGGTTACTTATCATTTTATTAGTGTATCAAATACATGTGAAAAAGAGGTTGTTTTTGTTAGCAGGATATCAAGAAGAAACGTTTGTTGGAGATAAAAATAAATTAGCGAAGCTTTCAGGAGCATTTTCTTATATAGTCGGAGTTGCTACTATAATATTACCGCTTAGCTTAGAAAAAATAGGTGATGTAGTTGGTATCATATATGCTATATTAATTGTTTTAGGTACAGTTGTATTTATAATTAAAGCAAACCTATTAAATAAGAGTGCTATAAAATAAAAAGGCTTCATTCTACTGAAGCCTTTTATTAATTATTATGAAGTATAAGTAAAAGCCGGAATAGGATCAATAAATGTATTCCACTTTTGTCCCATTTCCTTTTCTGTTAATAGACAATCATCTAATGATTGTTCAATCACAGAACGATTCATATCAATACCGATAAATACGAGCTCAGTTATTCGATCTCCATATCGCTCGTCCCAGTTTTTTAATACTTCTGGTTCTTCTGCAATCATTTGATTTCTTTCAGTTTCAGGTAATGCGGCTATCCATTCACCGGCTCCTTGAATTGTAATAGAGGAACCTGCTTGAGATAGAAGCCCTATCATATTATTACGAGATGCGAGCCAGAAGAATCCTTTCGCTCTTACAACATCTAAAGGCCATTTTTCTAGCCAATTCATAAGGCGCTCGGGATGGAAAGGATATTTGCGACGGTAAACAAAGGAATTGATACTGTATTCTTCCGTTTCCGGTGTATGATGTTCACTATTTAATTCTTGTATCCAGCCGGCCGATTGACTAGCTTCTTCATAATTAAATAGATTTGTGTTTAAAATTTCTTGTAATGGTACTTTGCTAAACGAAGCTTCAAGAATTTTTGCATAAGGATTTAATTTTTTTAGTAAATGATGAAGCTCTATCACATCTTCTTTTTCTAGCAAATCTATTTTATTAAGAATAATTACGTTTGCAAACTCAATTTGATCTATTAATAAATCAATAACTTCCCGGGTATCATTCTCATCGATTGCTTGTTTTCGGTCTAATAAACTTTCTCCGTCTGCAAAATCATCCCAAAACCTATTTGCATCTACAACTGTAACCATCGTATCGAGGCGACAATTTCTCGTTAAATCAATGTTAAGAACTTCGTCTGTATAAGTAAATGTTTGAGCAACTGGAATAGGCTCACTTATACCAGAAGATTCAATAATAATATAGTCAATATCACCATTTTCAACAAGACGATTCACTTCTATCATTAAATCTTCTCGTAGTGTACAACAAATACAGCCATTTTGAATTTCTACTAGTTTTTCCTCCGTACGTGAAAAACCACCCTTTTTTATAAGAGATGCATCAATGTTTACTTCGCTCATATCATTAACGATAACAGCTACTTTTAAGTTATTCTTATTCGTCAAAATGTGATGTAGTAAGGTAGTTTTTCCAGATCCTAAAAAACCACTTAATACAGTGATAGGTACTTTTTTCATGAAATGATCTCTCCTTTAAATCGTAATGATTACGTTTTATATTAAACGATAGGAAAAGAAAAATCAATAATAAATCATAATGATTACGATTTAAGAATAGAAATAGACTATAAAATTTGTGCTGTAGTATGAAGCATTTGGACAAGCACATGTTTACATATAAATAAAATGGAGGCGAGAAGCTTGGTCTTTAATAGAGTTTCAAAAGAATTAGTAGGCATAGCTCTTATCGCTATGTTTCTCTTTTTATTATTTTTTGTAGATTTTACAAGTCTAGCAAATTTGCACAAAAATATGCCACAGGAATGGTTGAATGTGAATACAGTATTTTTAAGTATCATTTTTGAAGCAATACCCTTTATTTTATTAGGGGTAATTGTTTCTTCATTTATTCAAGTGTTTGTGACGGAAGATATGATTCAAAAAGTAATGCCGAAATCTCCAATTGTTGCAATGATTCCGGCAGTATTTGTGGGAGTTCTTTTTCCAATGTGTGAATGTGTCATTATACCAATTGTAAGAAGGCTCATTCAAAAAGGGCTACCACTTCATGTAGGCATTGTTATTTTATTGAGTGCACCCATTATGAATCCAGTTGTTCTTTTATCTACTGTATATGCGTTTCCCAAAAATGATTACGTTGTATATGCACGCTTTGGGATAACAATTTTAGTTGCTCTATTCATAGGGCTAATTGTGTATTACTGCTATCGCGAAAGAAATGTTTTAAAAGACGTAGAGGTTTCAGTTCAAATAAGCAAAAAAAAGAGTTGGAAAGATGTTATGAATCACATTGTAGATGAGTTTTTTGATACTGGTAAATATTTATTGATAGGTGCTTTTTTAGCAAGTGTATTTCAGACGTTTTTTGATCGGAATATACTGGATGCAGTAGCACATAACGAAGTAATTGCCCCTTTTATTATGATGGGATTTGGTTATGTTTTATCAATTTGCTCTGCAGCCGATGCTTTTATAGCTGCATCTTTTGGACATGTTTTCTCGGTAAAGGCACTTCTCGCATTTCTTGTGTTTGGGCCTATGCTTGATATGAAAAATACGTTAATGCTATTTGCGTATTTTCAAAAGAAATTTGTATTCTTTTTGATGGGAATTGTCATTGTATCTGTGTATACCATCCTGCAAATCATAATGTTATAGGAGGTGAGAAAGAATGGAGAAAGAGGAGCAGAAGGCGTATCATCGCTATATACGTGGCATTATTTTAATTGGTTTAGCAATGCTCTTATTTAAACTACTTGTAACAGGAAATATTTATAATTTTATCGCTCCAAAAATGATCAAATTTACGTATATAGCTTTTGTAGTAATTTTAATTTTTGGTATTGTACAAGTTTGGGGAGATGGAAGAGAAAAACAGCATGATTGTAATTGTTGTAAACATCATACAACATCAAAATCAGGGATAAAAAGTTTCTTTGTATATGTTTTATTTGTTGTTCCGATAGTTAGTGCTTTTCTCTTTGGAAGTGTAACAATTGATGGAAGTTTAGCAGGAAAAAGGGGTATGAATCAAAGTGTACAGGCGAGAAGTCTGGAAAGAAACGAAAAAGAGGGGAAACAGGTTAAGTTTGATGAGCGAGAAGTATTAGTTGATTCAGAAGAAACATCAAATTTAGCAACGACTTATAAAACGGAAGAGCAAGTAGTAAAAAGTATGTTAGGACAGCGTAAACTACAAGTAAAGGATAAGGATTATGTTCAAACAATGAATGTAATTGGTCAAAATGTTAATTGGTTTAAAGGGAAAGAAATTACATTTTTAGGGTTTATATATAAGGATAAAGATGTGACGGGTAATAAAGCAGTAGTGGCTCGATATGGCATAACTTGTTGTATTGCGGATGCATCAGTCTGGGGGATGATTGTTACCGGGAAAAATATTGAAAAAATTCCAGAAGAAACATGGGTGAAAATAACAGGATTATTAGATGAAACGACATATAAAGGAACAGTCTTTCCACTTGTAAAAGTAAACAAAATCGAGAAAATTAATAAGCCAACTGACCCATATGTATATGATGCTTTACCTCAATAGAAAAGAATAAATTCTTCATATTTTCATGAAATAGAATCATAATCAAGGCGATAAAAAAATAAAGATAAGAGTAATTTGGTTTGTTAAAAATATGTGCAGAAGGAGTTATGCGATGAACTGGGTTACTCATAAACCATCATTTGAATTTGAAACATTTAGTCCTATTATTCGGTCACAATCTGCGTGGAGTGGACATTTAGATTTTGCATATGACTTAGTACGATTTGAAAAACCAGAAACTTTAGTTGAGTTAGGTACACATTTAGGAGCTTCCTTTTTTAGTTTTTGTCAGGGAGTAAAAGATGGAGGGTTATCGACTAAATGCTTTGCAGTAGATACTTGGGCTGGAGATGGGCATACAGGTCCATATGGAGAAGGGGTTTTTCAAATAGTAGAAAAAGTAGTGAGCGATAACTACCTTAATATAGGAAATTTAATTCGATCTACTTTTGATGATGCTGTAGACCGGTTTCAAGATGAAACGGTAAATCTTTTGCATATTGATGGCTATCATACGTATGAAGCTGTTTCTCACGATTATAATACATGGCTACCGAAAGTCGCGAAAAACGGTATTGTATTATTTCATGATATTGAAGTTAGAAGTAGTGATTTCGGCGTATATAAGTTTTGGGATGAGGTAAAAGCGAAGTACCCTCATTTTCAATTTGCGCATTCATATGGACTGGGAGTGTTATTTCCGAAGGGTTGTAGTGATAAGTTTGAGGAAATACTTAAAAATAAAGAAGAAATACAAAATATGTATAAATAAAGGTAGGGCATGCATCATTTTAATGATGTGTGCCCTATTTTTGTGTGGGAAATTATGGTGTGAATTAAAAATTGAAGATAGTTGTAAAAAGTTTTGTTGCAGCAAATATTAAAAAAGTTAGTATGGGATTTTTCTTTGTAAATAAAGTGAAGCTTTAATACGTTCATATCAATTCGGAATTTTACAGTAGTTAATTTCTTACCTAAGTGCTTTGCACTTACTGAATTTTAAGGCGGAGGTCTTATTGGCTGAAAATATCGGGATAAATAAAAATACAACATTTTTTATATTTTTCATTGCGAAAAACGTAATCTACTTTTACAATAGAAAGGGTTGTGAATATATTATACTGGAAAAATAAATCGAAATAATATGAAAATTTTGTTTTGTCTTCGCTAATTGTATATTACATACATGTAAGACGACATACGTCATGTTATCGACTTGTAAGGAGAGAAAAAAATGAAAAGTGTAAGATTACCATCGATGCTAGAAATCATAGTTCTTTTATTACTATTTCTTGCTGTTGTCTTTTCCTTCCAAACGATTTTTGATCTCCCAATTCAATTAGCGCTATTTATTTCATGGTTTTTAGTAATTGCGCTTGGATTAAGATTAGGATTTCGTTATCAAGAATTGCAAGATGCAATTACGAAAGGGATTTCTAACGGATTAGAAGCAATACTGATTTTAGTTGCAGTAGGTGCTTTAATTGGAACATGGATTGCTGGTGGGGTAGTACCAACATTAATCTATTATGGATTAGAATTTATTCACCCTAGCATATTCCTATTAGCAACATTAATTATTTGTTCTATAACTTCTATCGCAACAGGAACGTCTTGGGGAACAGTGGGAACAGCAGGTATTGCTATGATGGCGATTGGTGAAGGACTTGGTTTACCACTTCCGCTTGTTGCTGGTGCAGTTCTTTCAGGAGCTTATTTCGGCGACAAATTATCACCACTTTCTGATAGCACAGTTCTTGCAGCTTCTATGGCGAAAGTAGATGTTATTGCTCACGTTCGAGCTATGCTCGTATTAGATGTTCCGGCTTATATTATTACTAGTATTATGTTTACTGTAGCTGGTTGGATGTATGGCGGCGATAATGTAGATTTGAATCGAGTAGAATTTTTAAAAGAAGCTTTATTAAAGCAATTTGATATTAAAATATGGATGCTTGTTCCGGCGGTCATTGTTATCGTTCTATTAGCGATGAAGAAACCGTCTATGCCAACAATTGCAATGGGAGCTTTAATTGGTGCAATTTGGGCAACTCTTTTCCAAGGGATGAACTTTGGAGAGGCGATTGGAACAGCTTATAACGGATTCTCAATTCAATCTGGTGTTGAGTTTGTTGACAAGTTATTAAACCGTGGTGGAATTAACGGCATGCTTGGCTCAGTAGCCGTTATTATTTTCGGTTTAGGATTTGGTGGATTACTTGAAAAATTAGGTGTTTTAAAAGTAATCGTATCAAAATTTGAGAAGAAATTAAATTCTGCAGGTAATGTAACATTGTCTACATTAATCGTGGCATTCTTAGCTAATATATTTGGTTGTGCGATGTATGTATCACTAATTTTAACACCAAAAATTATGGAAGATAGCTATGATAAATTAAAAATAGACCGTCGTGTATTAGCGCGTAACTCAGAAGTAGGTGGAACGTTAACTTCAGGTATGGTTCCATGGTCTGATAATGGTATTTTTATGGCTGGTATTTTAGGTGTAGCAACGTTCTCATATGTTCCGTTTATGTGGTTAAGTTTCGTATCGTTAATTTTAGCAGTTATTTATGGATATACAGGCAAATTCATCTGGTATGTAGATGATGCAGATAAAGGAAAGCAAGCATCATAAAATAAAAATCACCTTCTACAATATGTAGAAGGTGATTTTTTTATTTTTTAATAGCATTTGCTGAAGTTATTTCATTCTCATATTTAGCAATTTTTTGTTGTATCTTTTTTAAGTTTTTTTCAGTGTCTTGAATGAGCTGTAAGACATTGGTCTCCTGTTGTTTCATTAATTCTAACCTTTGAAGGATGGTAGATTCTCCTTCCATAGACCAGTCGATAAATTGTTTTATTTTTTGAATTGGCATACCCGTGTTTTTTAAACACAAAATCATCTCTAAATATTTCAGTGCTTCTTCATCAAAAACTCGATCTCCTTTTTCGTTTCTTTGCAGAAAAGGAAACAGTCCTTGTTTATCGTAATAACGTATTTGAGAAATAGTTAAGTGTTGCATTTTGGCGACTTGCCCAATTGTATAATACATATCATTCATCCTTTTATTACCAAGGTATAATGCCATCTTTGTTAAGTATTTTACCATTATAGTTTGTTTCATTTAATGCATATTTAATAATAATTTTAGCACTTTCAGTGGTTGTATGGCCACCGGGGGAATTTCCATTAAGATCCGTAGTTGTAAAACCAGGAGTTACTCCAAATACTTCTGGACCGTTAGTGGCAAATTCTTTACTAAAAGCTAATGTTAAAGCATTAATAGCTGTTTTGGAAGAATTATATCCTAGTGTATTAATTGGATGTGTTTCACCATTAGCAAACATTGTTAGTGAGGCCATGTCAGTTGTTACATTTATGATTTTACTGTTGCTTGATTTCTTTAATAATGGTAAAAAGGCTTGCATCATTTGGAAAGTTCCAAAAAAGTTAACTTCAAATCCTTGGCGTAAAGTTTCAATATTTAATTCACTAGGTAGCGTATTGAAGTCTAGCGCTATGCCTGCGTTATTAATTAATAAATGTAAGTGGTCAGTCGTTTCGTAAATTTTCTTTGTTGCTTCTTGAATGGATTGTGAATTTGAAATATCTACTTGAATATAGGAAACGTTTGAAACATTTAAAGATTCTAAGGCTTGTTGTCCAAGTTGTTCATTACGAGCACCTAAAAATACGTGATAATCTTTTTCTGCTAATTGACGAACAAGTTCATATCCAATTCCTTTATTCGCACCTGTTATAAAAGCATATTTTTTCATATTGAATTCCTCCAGTAGTGTTATAGTAGGTTACAATGGAAAGGATACAGCCTAAACTTAAGTTTAGGTCAAGAGGAATTTTTTAAAATAAATATAGAATATCTATATATAAGAGTGAGAATTCTTATCATTTAAGAGAAAGTCTGTTATTATAAGAGATGTAGGTATTATATTTTCAAGGGGATGAAAACATGGAGTACAGAATTGAAAGAGATACATTAGGAGAAATAAAAGTTCCAGCTGATAAATTATGGGCAGCACAAACACAGCGTAGTAAAGAAAACTTTCCAATTGGAACAGAGCAAATGCCGCTTGAAATTGTAAAAGCATTTGCAATTTTAAAGAAGAGTGCAGCGCTTAGCAATCAAAAATTAGGAAAGCTATCAGAAGAAAAAGCAGAAGCAATTGTAGAAGCTGCGGATGAAGTGATTGCAGGGAAATGGAATGAACATTTTCCGCTTGTCGTATGGCAAACAGGTAGTGGTACACAGTCAAACATGAATGTGAATGAAGTAATTGCAAATCGTGGGAATCAAATTTTGAAAGAGAAGGGATCTGACGTACATATTCATCCGAATGATGATGTGAACATGTCACAAAGTTCAAATGATACATTTCCAACGGCGCTTCATGTAGCTTGTGTAATCGCAGTAGAAAATCACGTATTATCAGCAATTACGAAATTAAAAGAAACTTTAGCAGAAAAAGTAACTGCATTTGAACATATTATAAAAATTGGTCGTACACATTTACAAGATGCAACGCCGTTAACTTTAGGGCAAGAAATTAGCGGATGGCACCGTATGCTTGAAAAAACAGAGCGTATGATTGCAGAGAGCAATACATATATGAAAGAGTTAGCAATTGGTGGAACTGCGGTTGGAACAGGTATTAATGCTCATCCTAAATTTGGTGAGATGGTATCAGAGGAAATTAGTCAATTTACAGGTAAACAATTTGTTTCTGCACCAAATAAGTTCCATGCATTAACGAGCCATGATGAAGTTGTATATACTCACGGTGCATTAAAAGCATTAGCTGCGGATCTAATGAAGATTGCTAACGATGTACGTTGGCTTGCAAGTGGTCCACGTAGTGGTCTTGGAGAAATTATTATTCCAGCAAATGAACCAGGGAGCTCTATTATGCCTGGTAAAGTAAATCCAACGCAAAGTGAAGCATTAACGATGGTTGTAGCGCAAGTGATGGGGAATGATGCAACAATCGGATTTGCTGCGAGCCAAGGTAACTTTGAGTTAAATGTATTTAAACCTGTTATTGCTTATAACTTCTTACAATCAGCTCACTTATTAGCGGATGCAATTGTTTCGTTTAATGACAATTGTGCAGTTGGTATTGAAGCAGATGAAGAAGTAATTAATGAAAATGTGAATCGTTCACTAATGCTTGTAACAGCGCTAAACCCACATATCGGATATGAAAATGCAGCGAAAATTGCGAAGCATGCTCATAAAGAAGGATTAACTTTAAAAGAAGCAGCGTTGCAATCTGGACTACTAACAGAAGAGCAATTTGATGAAATTGTAGATCCAAAGAAAATGATTGCTCCAAAAGAGTAATAGAAAAAGCCAAGATTCTTAGTATAGAATCTTGGCTTTTTTGATGTTCATTTTTAAGTTTCATCTACTTGCAATAATGCAAGCTTCAAAATATATTATTTGTTAGCAGGCGTATTCATTACTTTCATCTGTGGGCAGTTCTCTTTTAAGAGTGAAATGAATTTTTCTTCTTCTTGTGGTACGAAAGTGGTCACTGAGTCAAATAAATTATAATTAATTTCTAATTGTTGCCTAGTCCATTTTTTTGAACGAAGTTTTTTGCCAGAGTACTTAATATGGCGAATGTCTTTAAATGGGATTTCAGTACGAAGTATGAAACCGTGTTTTACAACAAGAGATGATTCCGTTACGTTGTAGTGAGAGAAATAGAATGAAGAAAGATTCACGATATTTAGAAGCATCATGAGAGTGAAAAAAATAGAATTTTCATTTTGGAAGAATAACGAAACGAAAAAAATAATTATAAATAATGTAATGAAAATGACGTGGAATGGATTTTTTTTCGCTTTAAACTTCAAGTTAGTCACCTCGGTATACTTGTTCTTTAACTAAATTAAATCATAACATTGTGATAAAACGTGCGAATATGCAGAATTGCATATTCGCACGTTTTATTATTCATGTAAAATTTCTTGATGGGATAAATTCAAAAGAAGTTTTGTAATAGTGGAGTGGCATGAAGTGACTTACAAGAATAGAAAGATAGCGTTAGTCATAATTAGTTGTATGATGATTATGAGTAGTTGTGCTAATAAATTTGTTGAAGATAGAAATCGAAAGCATACATTTGTACAAGCAAGTAAGGTTTTAGTAGAGACTGTAAATAGAATATATAAAAAGTAAAGGATGTTTTCTTATACGAAAACATCTTTTTTGTAGTTAAAATTGAATACTGAAGTTTTGGAATGAGTGAATACCAGTTCCATATTCACTAATCGCATATGTATTCTGTGCAATTTGTTTAACGGTAAACTAAGGGTCTTGAAGAATATTTATGTTCTATTTCACATCCTATAAAATGAATTTGTATAAACATATTCGCTTTTCGTTGTATTAAACCCTTTTGTTAGATGTTTTTATAAAAGTTTATAAAATGGGTAAACGAAACATTGAAATGTTTGTTTGCGTTGTGATAAGATGGTGAAGTGATAATAAACGTTATGCTGATTTGTTTGGTTTTAAATAAACATTTTAAAGGAGTGTTTAGTATGAGTGATATTTCAGAGAAGTTTTGGGATGCGTCAATAGAGGAATTAAAGAAAGGGTATGTGTTTGATGAAGAAAAAGAGGAGTACATTTGCTTAGCTTGTGGTGAAACATTTATTAAAGGTGTTATTTATCAAGATAATCAAATTTTGTATGAAGCAGAGAAGTTCGTCCAATTGCATATTCAAAATGAGCATACGTCTATGTTTGATTATTTGTTAAATATGGATAAGAAATTTACTGGTTTAACGGATTTACAAAAGAAAATGGTTCAGTTTTTCCATATGGGACTGAATGATAAAGAAATTGTAAAAGAAATGGATGGCGGAAGTACATCAACAATTCGTAATCATCGATTTACACTGCGAGAGAAAATGAAGCAAGCAAAAGTATTTTTAGCGCTAATGGAATTATCAGAAGAAAAATCAAAAGTACAAACGAAATTTGTGCCAATTCATAGAACAGCAACGATGGTGGATGATCGATACAATATTACGGAAGAAGAAAATGATGAAGTATTAAAAGCTCATTTTACAGAAGGATTAGATGGACCTCTCTCTAAATTTCCGAAGAAACAAAAGCGTAAATTAATTATATTGCGCCATTTAGTGAAGAAGTTTGATAGTAATAAAAAGTATACTGAAAAAGAAGTAAATACAGTGATAGAAAATGTATACCCTGATTTTGTAACATTAAGAAGATATTTAATCGAATATGGATTTTTAGATCGAACAGCCGATGGAAGTCAATATTGGGTGAAGTTATAATTATACGAAAAGAAAATGAATAGAGGCACAGTATTATAACAACTATACAAAGAGATAGAGATTGAAAATAGATGTTTAATAAAAGGAGAAATGAAATTTGAAACCACCTGCAGATAACAATAAAGAAGGTGCGGAGTCACATAAGTTGGAAAGTGAGAGTAAACCGATTTGGAAATCGATGTCGATGTTTTTAGTACCGTTATTATTAAGTAATGTACTACAATCAGTTGGACAATTATTTGGTATGGTAGTAGTAGGAAGGTGGCTTGGAGTTAATGATTTAGCGGCTATATCAGCATTCTTCCCATTATTTTTCTTGCTCGTTTCATTTGTAATTGGTATCGGTTCAGGAAGCTCTATTTTAATTGGTCAGGCGTTTGGTGCTAAAAACGAAGATCGTTTAAAAGCTATCGTTGGTACGACGTTGACGTTTACCTTTATTATTGGAGTTGTGTTGGCGATAATAGGCAGTATTTTTGCGATGGATATTATGCGTCTAATGGGAACGCCAGAAAATATTATTGAAATAAGTGTACATTATGCACGGATTTTATTTATATCGATGCCAGTATTATTTTTATATTTCGCATATACAACATTTATGAGAGGTACAGGAGATTCTAAAACGCCATTTTACTTTTTAATTGTAAGTACAGCGCTAAATATGATTTTATTACCAGTTCTTATTTTTGGATGGTTAGGAGCTCCGAAATTAGATGTGTATGGAGCGGCCTATGCATCTGTTATATCTACAGTTATTACGTTTATTGTCATGCTTGTGTATTTAAAGAAGAAAAATCACCCATTACAACTAGATGGCACGGTTAGAAAATACCTTCGAATGGATGGGGAGTTATTAAAGCTATTGCTAAGGCTCGGTATACCAGCAAGTATAAATATGATATTAGTATCATTATCTGAGATTGCCGTAATCGCATTTGTAAATCGTTACGGTTCGGATGCAACAGCTGCTTACGGCGTTGTGAATCAAGTTGCAAGTTATGTACAAATGCCAGCAGTTAGCCTTGGTATTACAGTTTCCATTTTTGCGGCACAATCGATTGGTGCGAATCAATTTGATCGATTGCAGAAAGTTGTGAAGGCTGGAATTATTATGAACTACGTCATCGGTGGTGTGTTAATATCTCTTATTTACTTATTCTCAAGAGACATCTTATCACTATTTTTAACGAGTCAAACTACAATTGAAATTGCTCATAGCTTAGTTATGATTACGTTATGGAGTTATTTAATTTTCGGTCATGCACAAATTATTAGTGCGACAATGCGAGCGAGCGGTACAGTACTTTGGCCAACTGTTATTGGAGTTGTTTCAATTTGGCTTGTAGAAGTACCCGTAGCATATTATCTTTCTTACCATACAAGTCTTGGAATAGAAGGCATTTGGATCGGGTATCCAGCAGCATTTATTGTCAGCTTAATATTACAGTATGCATATTATAAGCTTTCATGGCAAAAGAAACGAATTACACGATTAGTTAGTTAAATAGAAAAATGTCCCTAAGTTATTAGACTTAGGGACATTTTTTCGTAAGTTCAGGTTTATAAATAGCTTTTTAAAGTTATATCAAAATGTTGTCTAATGAGTGTTTTATCACTCATATAAAACTCCCACGCTTTTTCCGGTTCACCGATAATCTCAAAGGATTCTTCTGTAATATATAAAGCGCAATTATCCTCGAGTGCAATTCCTTCTATATTCCCTTGATGATTTTGTAAAAAGGAATGGAAGGCGTTCATTCTGTTTAATTGATTATAATGTGGACAAAATCTTTTATTAACAATCCCCCATCCGTTACTTTCTATATAACCAGAACCTTCATAATCTGATCGGATACTAGACGTGAACCAACACATAGCACCAGCGCTATAACCAGCAATAAGTGTTCCTTGTTGCAGAGCCAATAATAATTTTTCATCGAGTCTATGTTCTTTCCATTGCGTAAGCATGTGAATATAGTTCCCGCCACCTAGATAAATTAAATCGGCTGAATGAATCATCTCGTCTATTTCATACTTAGAAGGTGAATCTGTTGTAGTACGTAAAATTTGTACTTCGCAATGTAATTGTTTTTCAAACGTGTCTAAAAATAATTTTATATAGCTTTCATCATCATGACTAGCCGTTGGAATAAACAATATTTTTGGGTACTGTTTATTTGTTAATTCTATAAGGCGTTCATTAATAGGCAAGTGATTTGAATCTTGTAAATCACCGCCACCAATGACAGCTAATTTCATAGTAAAGCACCACCTAATCATTTTTGTTATATAAAAATTCGATAGAAGAGAGTTACATTCCTTCCGTAATGTAATCAATAATTAGAAAATATAGCTTAAGTATATCGGAATAGTAAAGAAACTACTGACTATATATACCAATGCATTAGAAACCATTCATTGATATATAATATTTCATACTAATGTTTCAAAATATGGAAAAAATATGTTTAAATAGATATAATGACGCATTCATTCATATTGAATTCATACTTATATTTTAAAAGGGTATCGGAAATAATAGCGATTTTCTAAAACAGTTTTTACTTTTAATAGGAAGTTTTATTACAATATGGTAAAATTATTTCAATATATTTATTTAATATGAAATACAAAGAAGGAGCGTGAAAAAAGTGGATTTTCGATTTGAATTTACAACGAAGCTGAAAGAATACTTAGACGATGAGAAGGATGAAAAAATAATAAAAGATGGACATAGAGATGTAATTTTTCACTATTTATATGCGTTAGAGACTGAAATTGGCGTTGTTAAAAATCCTAATTTTACTTTTTTTGCATCGGGAAGACGTTCACATATAGTGTTAGAAAACGTTGAATTTAAAACAGAAGTGAATGTGAAAAGTAATATAATCGAAATTGTAAAAATAGTGGATAATGTAGTTATTCCGTTAGATACTATCGTAGCGAAAGATCGGGAATTATTTGCCCTTGGGCGTAATGAGAAGTTTAGTGTACAAATATTAGAGCAGTACCTTTTTGATACATTTGGAGAAAAATTAGGTTTAAAATGAATGGAATAGCCTATGTATTTATAGGTAGTTAATTTTCGTATATATCATTTACGTTTGACCTTTCATTTAATTTATACTACAATTCGTAGTGTGAAAGGAGTTGTACAATGTTTACTCAAAACTATAAGTTAAATGAGCACGGGTTAAATCATTTCTTTGGACCGCTTGAAGCAAAAATTATGGAGATTGTTTGGTCTAGCGATGGTATTACGATTAAAGAAGTGCAGCAGAAATTAAGTGAAGAATCACCTGTGAATTTTAACACTGTTATGACAGTTATGAACAGGTTAGTAGAGAAATTACACTTAGAAAAACAGACTGTGAAAAGAAGTGGCATATATCGTGCTGTACAAACGAAAGAAGAATTCTTATCCAATCAAACGAAGAAAATGACACAGGAATTGATGGGGGAATTTGGAGATTTAGTTGTAAATCATATGTTAGATGAGTTAGAGCAGGCTGATCCGACTTTAATAAAAAAGTTAGAAGACAAATTGAGTCAGTTAAAAAAAGAGGATTAATGAAATGAAATGGCAAATGCGTAAAATCGTATTGTTAGCAGTAATTGTTAGTACCCTCTTTTTCAGCTTGTTACTGTATTACGTTACATATCCATTTCTGTTTCAAAATAAGATGTTCCTTCTTTCAAAATTTTGCTTGTTCCAGTTAGAAAAACATATGAAAGAATTATCGCTGATTCGTATAATAATCGCTGGATTATTATTACTTACTGTATTAATCGTGTGCAAAAGAATTTGGCGACAATTTTTCTATAGTAAAAAATTACAAAAAGTACTTATCCCTTTCATCCGAAAAGGAAAACAAATATATATATTGCCGACTACGGAAGTTGCGGCATTTACAATTGGGCTATTTCGTCCGAAAGTTGTCATGTCAGAAGGGATGCTTCAAACATTTTCAGATGAAGAAATGGATGCAATTATTTTCCATGAAGAATATCATCAAAAGAATTGGGATCCGCTAAAATTATTTTGTTTTACGCTATTAGCAGAAGGAATGATGTACATACCAATATTAAAAGGGTTGTTACAGCGATATCATACGTATCAGGAACTAGCTGCTGATAAATATGCGATGCAAAAAATGGAATCCTCACTTGAGTTAGGTAGCGCGTTATTAAAATTAATTAAAATAAAGACAATGGAAAATCGATGTGTTACAGCTTTATTTGCAAAAACAGCAATAAATTTACGAATCGAGCAAGTGTTAAATGAAAAGGTTGTTAAGCTTACTATTCCGTTACATACGAATTCGGTATATGTAACAGTAGGTTTATTCTGTATGTCGGTTGTACTTATTGTCGGAGAGTGCATATAGCCTCTTTTTTTTAGAATAAACACTACTCGTTGTAGTGTTTCAGGGGGAATAAAATGAATGCAGCAGATTTAACAATTTGGCTTGTGGCTGGGGCGGGAGTATTGTCATTTATATCACCGTGCTCTTTACCGCTATATCCATCTTATTTATCTTATATTACAGGTGTGTCTATTCAAGATTTAAAAGAAAATCGTGGGATTATGCAAAAATCAGCGATTATACATACAGTATTTTTTATGATCGGATTTTCGGTTATATTTTACGCGTTAGCTTTATCGGTAAGTTGGATTGGAATAACATTTTCATCTAACCAAAAATTGATTCAACAAATTGGTGGGATTTTTATTGTTTTAATGGGGCTATTTATGACGGGGTTGTTTCAGCCTAAGTGGCTTATGGCAGAGAAAAAGGTGCAGTATAAAAGTAAATCGACTGGATTTATTCGCTCGATTTTAGTCGGTATGACATATGCAGCGGGTTGGACGCCATGTGTTGGACCGATATTTTCAGCTGTACTCATGCTTGGCGCGACGAATCCTGAAGGGGCACTTCTTTATATTACAGCGTATACTCTTGGGTTTGCGGTTCCATTTTTCGTGATGGCATTCTTTATTGGGAAGGTAAAATGGATTGTTACATATGCCAATGTCATGATGAAAATTGGCGGTGGAATGATGATTGTAACGGGTATTTTATTGTATACAAATCAAATGACGAAAATTACAGCATTCTTTATTCGTCTATTCGGTGGATTTACAGGTTTTTAAAAATGAGGAGGAAGAAAAGTGAAGAAACTAATTGCTATTATACTAGTAGGTGCTCTCGTTTGGGCGGGGGTTAACTTTTATAATTCAAAGAAAGAAGAAAAGGAAAGAAAAGCAAAGCAAGCAGAGTTACAGGAGAAAGAAGTATTACCACAAGTCGGTTTTAAAGCACCTAGCATCACATTAAAAGGATTAGACGGAAAGTTGCAGTCGTTAAATGATGCTAAGGGAAAACCGTATATTATTAATTTTTGGGCATCATGGTGTGGACCGTGTGAAATGGAGGCACCTGATTTAGTTCATATGTATGATAAATATAAAAAGGATGTTGAAATTTTTGCGGTGAATGCAACTGTTAGTGACCCAGTACAAGAAGCAAGCGCATTTGCTAATCGCTATGGGTTTGAGTTTCCTGTTCTATTAGATATGGACGGAGTAGCTGGACTAGATTATAAAGTATTCTCTTTACCGACGACATTTTTTGTTAATAAAGATGGAATTATAGTAGATCATGTACGAGGTGTATTACCACCAGATCAATTAGAAAAGAAATTTAAGAAATTGATTGAGAATTAAAAGGAGATTTCGTGACGATGGAGTGGATCGTGAGGTTACAACCCATATCTCTTATAATTGGAAGTCTATTTGGATTTGTGTTGATGAAACGAAAGATGAGGCATCAAAATGTATCATATGAAAAAATGATGGATGCCGTAACAAATGCTTTTCTTATCATCGTATTTGTATGGAAGTTTGCACCATCAATTTTAAATCCTGTATGGGCCTTTGGGGTGCCAGTGCAAGCAATATTAGCTGTTGGAAGTATGCAACATATTGTAGTAGGATGCGTGATTGCGAGTGTATACATTGTTTGGAAAAGTAAAAAGGAGCAATTTTCGCTTCGTATTTTACTTGATGCATTGCCTTTTGGTCTGTGTGTGAGTATTATCTTTTATTTTCTATTACATCATGAAGTAGGTGCACAAACGACACTACCATGGGGAATGAAAATATATGAATCTAAACTTTTATATCACCCTATATTCGTATACGAGATCATCCTTGCTCTTTGTATAATGGGCTTGTTATGGATGAAAAATGAAAGGCTCGGAAATGGAAAGAATATAAGTGTTTTTCTAATTATTGAGGGGTTTGCTCAAATCATTATTTCGCTTGTTAGTGAACATAATTCGGTTCTGTTTGGTCTATCAGCACAGCAAATAATGAGCTTTTGTATTATTAGTTTAGGGATTTTGCTGGTACCGAAAAAATAAAAAATAGCCATGTACGAATATTCCCGTACATGGCTATTTTTTATTACATATATTAAAAAATCGGCGGCGCAGCAAATAATGAGCTTTTGTATTATTAGTTTAGGGATTTTGCTGGTACCGAAAAAATAAAAAATAGCCATGTACGAAGTACATGGCTATTTTTTATTACATATATTAAAAAATCGGCGGAGTAACAGAAAATAAGACTATCGCGTTTTTTTCAAAATGATTCACCCATTTATGCTTTAAATAAGCAGGTATCTTTACACTGTCGCCAGTTTCTAATACGTATTCTTCCTCATTTAAATATAATGTGATTTTCCCATCTAAGACAAATGCTAATTCTTCTCCTTTATGTTCTAGCACATTTTCTGATGAAGCTGTATTAGGCGGGACGGTCATAATTGCTGTTGCTAAATTTCCAGTGAAATCAGGTGAAAGCATTTCATATGATAAATTATCAATAATCATTTTCTTTCGTTTATGGGAACGTACAATTAAATCGTCTGTATTTGTATCTTCAAGTAAAAAGCTAAATGTTGGCACATCAAGAGCTTTAGCAAGCACTTTTAATGTTTGGATAGAAGGGTTAGCGGACCCGCGCTCAATTTGACTTAACATTGATGGTGTAATATCGGCCATCTTTGCTAGTTCTTTACTAGTTAAACCTTTTTCTTTTCTTTGTTTTTCAATTTTTTTACCAATATCTATATTTTCCATAATGAAAATCTCCTTAATAATTATTAAATTATATTTAAATAAATTAAATTAAAATTAACTTAATTGGATTGTTTGTGTTAAACTATATTAAAATTAATTTAATTATAATTTATTGTATGGTGAGCTACAAGGATATAAGGAGGAAACAAAATGAAAGAAATAGGGGCATTACAAGCAGAATACCCGTTAGTGAATAAACTTATTGCAACAGAAGAAGTATTTTGGATAAATCCAAACATAGAAAAGTATGAAACAGCAATAAAAGATACACCATTGAATGAAGAGAATGTAAAAGATGCAGAAGAGAGATTAAAGCGTTTTGCACCATATATTGCGAAAGTTTTTCCTGAAACGAAAGGGACGAACGGCATAATCGAATCACCTTTAGTGAAAATACCTTCTATGAAAGAAGCTTTAGAGACAAATTACAAGCAACCTATTTTAGGAGAATTATTATTAAAATGTGATAGTCATCTTCCGATATCAGGATCAATTAAAGCTAGGGGCGGCATTTATGAAGTGTTGAAACATGCTGAACAACTAGCTTTGCAGCACGGTATGTTAATAGAAGAAGATGATTATTCCATTTTAGATAGTGATACATGTAGAGAGTTTTTCTCGAAATATTCAATTGCAGTAGGTTCTACAGGGAATTTAGGACTTAGTATAGGGATTATGAGTGCGAATCTAGGTTTTAATGTAACTGTTCATATGTCAGCAGACGCAAAAGAATGGAAAAAAGATTTATTAAGAAGTAAAGGTGTAAACGTTATTGAGTATGAAGCTGATTATAGTAAAGCAGTAGAAGAGGGGCGTCAGCAAGCAGATGCCGATCCTAGCTGTTATTTTGTAGATGATGAAAACTCCCATGATTTATTTTTAGGATACGCAGTAGCAGCATCACGATTACAAAAGCAATTAGAAGAGTTAGAGATTGTAGTAGATGAAGAGCATCCTTTATTCGTTTACCTTCCGTGCGGGGTAGGAGGCGGACCTGGCGGCGTCGCATTTGGTTTAAAGTTATTGTATAAAGACAACGTGCACTGCTTCTTTGCGGAGCCTACGCACTCTCCATGCATGTTACTCGGTTTAATGACAGGACTTCATGATAAAATTGCTGTTCAAGATATCGGGATTGATAATGTAACAGACGCGGACGGACTAGCGGTAGGAAGGCCATCTGGATTTGTCGGTAAAACGATGGAACCATTTTTGAGTGGGAATTACACAGTAAGCGATGAAGAGTTATATAGATTGTTAAAAGAACTAGCTGATACGGAGAATATTTATTTAGAGCCTTCTGCACTAGCAGGTATGATAGGGCCAGTGAAAGTATGCAAAGAAGGTGAGTATTTACAAAAGCAACAGGTAACAGAGAAGGTGAAAAAAGGTACTCATATTGTGTGGGGAACGGGTGGAAGTATGGTTCCAAAAGATGTAATGAATGAGTATTATAGGAAAGGTTTGGAATTAACGGTATAAGAAAAATGAGGCTAGTTGTAGCCTCATTTTTTCATGTACATAAAAATCTTTGTTATTTTCACAATAGTTCTTTATAGTATATATAAAGGATAACAAATATTGAATAAATACAACAAAAAAGCTTTATTTTACATAATAAGAGGATGTGTATACGATGTCATTACAGACTAAATATATAGCGGGTATTTCGCTTGGGGTTATGGGTGTCGGCTTTGCGGCTTCTATCCCTTTTCAAGGAACGGTAGCTGGAGAGATTATACAAGGTGGATTTGAAGCTGGATTGGTTGGTGGACTTGCGGATTGGTTCGCGGTTACAGCTTTATTCCGTCATCCGATGGGAATACCAATTCCGCATACAGCTTTGTTACCTAAAAACCGTAAACGGGTAACGAAAGGACTCATTCATACGTTAGAAAATGAATGGCTGACGAAAGAAAGTATTACGAATAAAGTAAAAGAGATGCAGTTAGCACAAATGGTACTGCAAATTGCTGAGAGAGAAATGCAGTCTGATGCTGTGAAAAAGGGGATTGTAACGATTGCAGAGAAAGCAATTGTTACAATAGATACAGAAAAGTTAGCTGTTATTATTGAAAAAGAATTAAAAACATATTTGCATACAATTAATACAAGTAACATTTTACAAGTGCTTGTTGATCAATTAGTTGTGCAAGAATATGATGAAAAGACACTTGATTACATATTGGTGAAGGTAAAAGATTGGACAGCGCAAGATGAAGCTCGTTACCAGCTCGGTAGCTTAGGTATGAAGGCGATGGAAAATATAAAAGTAGATGGATTCTTGCAGTTTACTTTGAAATCATTTATGAATATTGTAGATGAAGATAAAATTGGCGGCATTTTGCAGAAGTTTATCATTAGTAATATTAACAGCTTACAAGAGGCTGATAATAGCACAAGACAACTTATATTAGCGAAGATTCGTCAAGAAATTATCAATGTAAAAGAAAATGAAGCCTTATTACAGGAATTAGAAAATTGGAAAGAAAAGTGGATTGCGAATTGGAATGCTACTGACAAAATAAAAGAGATGCTAGAGCAAGTACAACAAAGAGCAGTTGCTTTTGTAAATAATGAAGAATTTGCTGATAAATATGTTATTCCATTTTTACAAAAACAAATGAACAAAATAAAAGAAGATGAACAAACTGTTCAAAAAATAGAGGAGTGGTTACAAAAGCAAGTTGTTACACTTGTGGAAAAGAACCATTCGAAAATCGGTAAGCTTGTACAAGAAAATCTTGATAAGTTAGATGATAAAACGTTAATCGAAATGATTGAAAATAATGTCGGTAAAGATTTACAGTGGATCCGAGTAAACGGGGCGGTTTGCGGATTTATGATTGGATTAGTGTTAGAAGGAATTAAAGCGATTATATGAGAAAAACCTTCCGCAATTGCGGAAGGTTTTTTATTTTTCGAGAACACTCATATTCAAATTATAAGCTTTCTCAATATTTAACTTGTACGTCCCATTTCCAGTTTTAATCGAATTTTTATACCAATGTTCTTGGTTGTTTAATTCTGGATGTTCTTCTGAAGAAGTATTTTCGTTTTTCGTTAAATCTTCTACTTGTTCCCAAGGTGTGCTTCCATGTGTTTCTTTTTGATTTGTTACTGCTGTTAAAGATACATCACTCTCTTGTGCAAGATGGACAGACACTCTTGAGCTTTCCTGTACAAACCAATTATTTTGTAATTGACCTGGATAAAGAGATAGTTCGTTATTTGAAGCACGGATTTCCACATTTTTATTTTGCGGAAGAACAAGCGTTGGTTTCACCTGTGGTGCTGAATTAAATAACGTATGCTGAACAGGTAATGATTTTAAAGTGATATACATCGTTTCTCCAGCCGTTTGAACTGAAAGGAAATCATCTTGTTTTAAATTGAGTTTTTCATTTGCTTTCGTCGTCATTTCATAAGTTCCCAAAAGGTGAATTTGATTTGTATTATTTCCCTCTATCGTTAGAGGCTGATGACCTGCATCTACTACGATTTTTTTGATAGATTCAGGTATATCAAATTGTCCGTCTGGAATATTACTCGTTTGCCTCGTTGTGTTAATAGAGTGACGAACTTCTTCTAGTAATCCAGTTGATAATAAACAGTAAAAAGCAATTCCGACGCTTCCTAAAACACCGATAAAGAAAATACTAAAAATATCATATTTAATAAATGATTGTTCCTTCTTAGAAAATAGAAGGTATAGTAAAACTTCAGCTCCAAGTATGATAAGTAAAACTGGCCACCATGCAGTTAGTGTATCTAATACTTGAATTCCTTTTACGACTGAAAATAGTAAAAAGCATCCTAACGATATAATAGAAAGCCCCATTGAGAATGTTCCAACACGCCAAGTCCTCATTCGCTTGTCCCACCTTTGTTTTCTTTATTTCCAAGTAACAATTTAAAGCCGCCGCCAATTAAAAGGAGTGCAACGATAGATGTCTGGAAATAGCGATAATATAGTTCACTAAGATGAATATTAAATATAGTTACAAAATAATCATTCAAAATAGGAAGGACTGTTTGATTTAATAAATAATAACCACCGAGTGTAATTAATCCGATACCGATCCATCTTTGATGATTTATAAAATAATCGATAATGGGTTCGTCTTGTACTCGTTCTTTTCCGTATTTTGCTGTTTGCTGTAACGCATCAAAAAAGCTATAGAACCAAATGATTGGTACTAAAAATAAAAACGCAGAAAGTCTTAATAAGTCGAGTAAATAAATAGATAGTAAAAAGGCTGCCATAAGCTGAAGACCACGGCGTTGTAAACCTAAATACATATGACCTGCTCCAGGGAACATCGCTAAAATAGAAGCAAATGTTTTACTTTTCTTTCCTTGCTCTCGATGTTCTTCAAACTCTTCGAAAATAGTACGATCATCTAGTTGCTCGCCACGTTCTTTTTTCTGGAGTTGCTGAACAACATCGAAGAAATTGTAAATCCATAAAACAGGTAATGTAATAAGGAAGATAAGAAAACTTTCTTGCGATGTTAAAAGTGCAACGAAAATAATCATACTTCCGATTCCTGTGCAAGCTACTAAAAACGTAAGACCACGTTGCATAAGTCCTAATTGGAAATGGCCAAGTCCAGGGATGATAGATAGGAGAATGATATAAAATCGTTCGCTCTCTTTAGAGGAATTTATCAATTCTCCAGCTTCTTGTTTTTTCGTTTGTTTTATAATGGTGATAACTAAATCTAGTAAGTTAATTACCCATAGAACAGCTAGTAAAAATAGAGAAAGAAAAGCAATATCACGTTCTCTTACTACTATGGTACAGAATACTGCAAAGGAGAATAGAAATAAAGATCCTCCGCTATATAAAATAAACCGTCCTAGCTTTTTTAAGTATAAATGTCCAAGCCCAGGAATTAGCCCTAATACAAGTGCTAAAAAGGGGTTTTTATTCATGCTTTAAACCTCCGTCCTTTTTTGATGTATCTACCGATTTGTTTACAATTTGTTGTGAGATAGAAGACTCGTTATGTTTTGAAGATTTCTCGAAATTTGATGTCGCTGTAAAAATATATTGGAATAAACCACTTACCATAAAAATAATTGTAGCTGCAGTCGCAATTATGTAGTGAATAATTGTGCGTTTTAGTGAGTTTGTTTTTATATTTTCATTAGGTTGTAGCGTTTCAAAATTAATTTGCGTCATAACTTCGTTCGTAAATGAATCATCATTTATCATTGGAAGGTTTTCATGTTGTTCATCAATACTTTCCATATAAAGTGTTAAACAATGATCACATTCGTAAAGATGTTCTTCCATAGATTCACGTTCATTGCTTTCTATAAAATCTAATGTATAATTGCGCCAATCTTCTTTTGAATAATGCATCATAGAAACTCTTCCTCCTTCCAATGTTTTTTAATCCATTTTCGTGCCCGATACAGTTTCATTTCAACTGTTTTCACTTCGATGTTTTCCTGTAAAGCAATTTCTTGATAGCTTTTTTCTTCTAAGTAATGTGCGAGAACGACGTCACGGTAATTTTCCGGAAGTTCTCTCAGTTTTTGAGCGATGAGTAATTTTTGCTCTTTCGTCAATAATAAATCCTCAATATTATGAGAGGATTTTATATTTCCCTCAGTTTCTTTACATAAGGAGAGTTCTTCGTTTTCTCTAGCTTTCTTCCTCTTATAATCAATAGCGTGATTGGTGGCAATACGCGCCATCCACGTTTTTAATCCGCGAAATTGATAATTAGGGAGAGAGGCGTGAATTTTTACGAATACTTCTTGTGTAACATCTTTCGCATCTTCTTCATGTCTTAAAATAGAAAAGATAACTTGGAAAATATAATGACGATATGTTTGCACAAGGATACGAAAAGCATGTTCGCTTCCTTGTTGTGCTTTTTCAATTAATTGTTTTTCCTCAATGGGTCTCTCCCTCCTTTTTGACGCATTCTATTATATAGACGTAAAGAATGATAAGTCACCCTACACATTTTATAAAAAAAGAATAATATATTTTTTGTAGGAGAGCTAGATGAAAAAAGGTGTGAAAAAATGGTAAAGAGAAGTATATAATGAGCAAGTGGGAAATGTTACACGTAGAAAGGATGTGAATGTTAGTAGGAGGAAGGTCCATACTAACAAACATGAAAATTACAATATTGATAGCAGATGATAACTCTTTTATTAGAGAGGGCATGAAAATTATTTTAAATACATACGAAGAGTTTGAAGTAGTAGATACAGTAAATGATGGGAAGGAAGCAGTGGAGTATTGCAAAAAGAACGACGTTGATATCGCTCTATTAGATGTTCGCATGCCAAATATGAACGGGGTAGAGGCGACGAAATTCATTTGTGAAGAGACGAAAACAAAACCGCTTATTTTAACGACGTTTGATGATGATGAATATATTTTGGATGCAGTAAAAAACGGAGCTAAAGGTTATTTATTAAAAAATAACGATCCGGAGCGGATTCGTGATGCGATAAAAGGAGTATATAACGGTCAAACTGTTATGCAAGATGTTGTCCTCGATAAAATTAAGTCTAATTTAATGGAAAGTAAAGAGGAAGAATGTAAAATTGATAAGAGTCTTTTCACAGAAAGGGAGCTTAGTATTATCGCATTAATTGCAAAAGGTTTCTCAAATAAAGAAATTTCGAAACAGCTTTTTATATCTGAGGGAACAATTGCAAATTATATTACGTCAGTTTTAGGGAAAACTGGACTTGAACATCGCACACAAATTGCGATTTATTACTTAACAGGGAAAGTAGATTAATGATATGGAATTTTGGTTAACTGTAAGTAAATTAATTGTCTTTTTATATATTGTGTTTAGTTATATTTACGCAAATGTAGCAAATTTACCGTGGGTTATATTTACTTTACTTATTTACCTCTCTGTAAACGTAATGATTTCTATATTTAAAAAAGATACGTATAAAAAAATATTAATCTGTATGTCCATTGGCGTAGTTATGTTATTTACATGGAGGATTCATCCATTTTTTATTTTGTTTTTACCTTTGAACTTATACGAAATTATATTCTATTACATAGAAAAGAATTGGCCACGCTTTGTCATTATGATGCTCCCAATTACAATTGCAGATGAAAGTATTCGAATGACTTATGGATTAATTGTTGCATTTTCTTTTCTCGTTTTAACTATTGCAGATCGATATATATCGCGTGTAGTAAAGCTTGAATCGCAAAATGATAAGATGCGAAAAGATATGCAACGACTTACGAAAAGCTTACATGAAAATAAAGAGTACATAAGACAATCAGAATACACGTTTAAGCTAGAAGAGAGAAATCGGTTATCACAAGAAATTCATGATAAAATTGGCCACTCGATGACGGGTGCATTAATTCAAATGGAAGCAGCAAAAAGGTTAATGGAAATAGATAAAGAAAAATCTGCGGAGTTATTACAAAATGCAATTCACATTTCAAAAGATGGAATTGAAAGTATTCGCATTACATTAAAAAATATGAAGCCACCAACTGAGCAAATTGGCATTCATCGTATGAAATTATTCATAGAGGAATTTGCCGGTAAGAATGATGTGAATATTCCTTTTGTATACAAAGGGAACTTAGATATGATTTCTCCCATTCAGTGGAAAATTATCGGTGAGAATGTTACAGAAGCACTAACAAATGCAATGAAATATGCTGATGCGACAGTCATTTCTATAGATATTCATGTACTTAACAAGATGGTAAAGGTACAAGTGAAGGATAACGGAAAAGGGGTAGCTCTTGTTAAAAAAGGTCTCGGTATTATGGGGATGGAGGAGCGAACGGCGTCTGTAAACGGAAAAATTATTGTAGATGGGACAAGTGGTTTTTCAGTAACGATGTTGTTGCCAATATAAAGAGAATGGTACGAGGATGAACCATCTCATATGAAAAAAGTGAATATTCTCATGTGAAAAGAATGAACTTCTGCACTGAGCAGGTTCATTCTTTTTGTTTATACTAAAAGCAGAGAAACCGAAATAGGGGTGAAAATGATGAATACATTAGAAATTAAAAATTTAACGAAAAAATTTGGTGATTTCATCGCAGTTGATAATATGTCTTTATCTATTAAAGAAGGAGAAATATTTGGCTTTTTAGGATCAAATGGTGCTGGTAAGAGTACAACGATAAATATGATTGCTGGTTTGTTAAGAAGTAATGAAGGTGAAATTAGCATACTAGGAAAAAATATAAAGAAACATAATCGATTTGCAAAGATGAATATCGGTATTGTTCCACAAGATATTGCGATTTATGAAGAGTTAACTGCCTATGAAAATGTGAAATTCTTTGCTGGATTGTACGGATTACGAGGAGCTGAATTAAAAGCTAGGGTAGAGGAAGCTCTTCAATTTGTAGGACTTAGTGATAAACAGAAAAGCTATCCGAAGAACTTTTCTGGTGGGATGAAAAGAAGATTAAATATTGCTTGTGCAATTGCACATAGACCGAAGTTAATTATTATGGATGAACCGACAGTTGGAATTGATCCGCAGTCAAGGAACTATATTCTTCAGTCTGTCCGGAAGTTAAATGAAATGGGAAGCACTATTATTTACACGAGCCACTACATGGAAGAAGTAGAAGAGATTTGTACGAAAATCGCAATTGTCGACCACGGTAAAGTGATTGCAGAAGGTACGAAAGAACAGTTAAAAGCGATTATTACAGATACGAAAGATATTTGGATTGAAGTGAAGTCAGTAGAAAATTTAGATGTAGAAAAGTTAAAAGAGATAAACGGTGTGAAAGCTGTTCAGATTGAAGAGAACGTAATCAAGGTAAACTCGGATGCAGGATTAAATAATTTAAATCAAATTATTCAGCATTTCATTAATCATGACATTGAAATTCGTTCGTTAGAGGAGCAGGCTCCAAACTTAGAAACAGTATTTCTTACGTTAACCGGAAGAAACTTACGAGATAAATAAAAGGTAAATGAAGAAAAGGTAAAGGGAGGTTCATCAATTGAACATCTTCAATATTGCAATTATGCATATTAAAAGAGATTTCAGAGACGTAAGAACTTTAGTTTTTATGTTAGCATTTCCGATTGTGCTTATGCTTGTGTTAGGAACAGCGTTAACCAACGCATTTAATAGTGATAGTCATTCGATTAAAGATATACAAGTGCTATATAAAGATGAAGCGAGTAGCACGTTTTCTCAATCATTTGAAGCATTTACGAAAGAAGTGGATAAATCAGGTATTCATTTTAAAAAAGCTTCCGAAGGTATAGATGGGAAAGAAGAAGTGAAGAAAAATAAATATGCTGCTTATGTAGAGTTAAATAAAGATGGTGCAAAATTTTACGGAAGTGACAAAAGTAGTATTGAGGGGAGTATTGTGGAAGGAATGCTTACAACATTTGTTGATAAGTACAATGTAGCGGTCGAAGTTGCAAAAGTAGATCCTACTAAGGTGAGCACAGTTATTTCAAACGAAAATCATAATGATTATATAAAAGAAACATCCTTACAAGCTACGAAAAAACCAGGTTCTATGGATTACTATGCGGTTGTAATGACAACGATGATTGCACTATATGCTGCGATGGGAGCGAGTTCTTTAATTCGAGGAGAACGAATACGTAAAACAGGAGATCGTCTCATTGCTGCACCTATAAGTAAAGCTGAAATATTCATTGGAAAAGTACTTGGTAGCCTAGTAGCAAATGCCCTGTGCATATTACTCGTCATGTTATTTAGTAAATTTGTTTTTCAAGCGAATTGGGGCGACCATCTTGGAATCATATTTCTTATTTTATTAACACAAGTCTTTCTAGCAATTAGCTTCGGTTTAGGAATCGGATATATTACGAAAACAGCTGAAGCGTCTAGGGCAATTATTATGGTTGTTGTGCAATTAGCTTCTATTTTTGGAGGTGCATATTTCGTAATAGAAGAAAATTTCGTTACGAACTTATCACCATTAACTTGGGCAAATACAGCTGTTATGAAAATTATTTATGCAAATGATGTAGGGGCAGCATTATCAGTCATTTCTTTAAACCTTGGAATTTCAGCACTCTTTTTATTAATTGCAATTATTGCATTACGTAGACGGGAGGGGCTATAGTATGAAGGATATTTTATGGCTCATACAAAAAACGTTATCTGTGCTTTTGAAAAATAAAAAAAGTTTACTCATTATAATTAGCTTGCCGATAATAGGGACGCTCATTTCCTTCTCGATATATGGAAATGCAGGGCAAGGAACGTTAAATATCGGGATTGTAAATAAAGAAAATGAGCCGATAACAAATGATACGATAAAGTTTTTAGAAGGATTAAATCATGTGAATGTGAGTAAGGTTAAGGAGTCTGAAGTAGAAGATAAACTCACTTCCAAAAAACTTGATGGAGTTATTACATTGGATTCTGGTTTTTCAAAAAGTGTTCGAGAAGGGAAACCAGAGCATATTGAAATTTCATCGATTAAAGGTGATCAAGTAACAGGATTTATAAAATCATATTTATATAATTATATTGATAATATAGCAGCTATTAGTAAAGTAGCAGGAACAGATCAAAGTACATTCGACAATATGTACGCAGGGTATCAAAAAGGTTCATTTAAAATGAAAACTGAGACGCTAGAAGATACTTCGAAAAATAAAGATATGACAAATCAAACGATGGGTTACCTTATTATGTTTATGCTGTTTTCAGCAGCTAACTTATCAGGTCATATTTTAAAAGAAAAAGAGAATAGAACGTACTTTAGACTATTATCAACGCCGATAGATGGGAAGAAGTTCATATTATCTAATGTCGGGGTAAATATGATAATACTAACAGTACAAATTTTGATTACAATCCTATTCCTGACGAATGTTTTTCATACGGATATCAATATGTCTTTCATAGTGATGATGGGCGTACTAATGCTATTTGCATTAATCGCAATTGGAATATCATTAGTCCTTGTAGCTTTTTCGAAAAACTCAGCATCGGCAAATGCGATGCAAAATATGATCATTGTACCAACATGCTTACTTGCGGGATGTTATTTCCCATATGATATTATGCCAAGTGCAGTACAAAAAGTAGCTAATTTTCTTCCGCAGCGCTGGTTGTTAGATACGATATCAAAACTACAGCAGGGAATACCATTCTCGGAGTTGTATTTAAACATTTTAATTTTATTCGCTTTCGCAATTGCATTCTTCTTAATTGCGATTTATAAGTTTGGAAGAAATAATGATGCGAGAAATTTTGTTTAATGTGAAAAGGTGTGGCTTAATGCCATACCTTTTTTGTTTGAAATTTAGAGTATCTTTTGTAGTATAGGAATGCTTTTGTAGAGCACTTCGTTATGTGAAGCATGCAAAACATATTTATTTCCATCTAGAAGAAAAACGCTATGTAGAACAGCGTTACCGTCACCATGTTTTGTAAGTAAATCACCGACGACTTTGCCGTCTGTCCATTTCAGTTTGGAATGTGAAGGGACGACTTGTAAATATTGAGTTGTTTCCTCTCCATCTCCGGCAATGAGTGTCGTTTCAATATTTCTTTTTTGTATAATAAATCTATTTGTATTTAATATATCGAGGAAAGGGTTTTTCGTTTTCATCGTACTATAAGGAAGAAATGTAATAGAAGAGTCAGATCTTATAAATAAATAATTTCCGTAATTTTTACAAGGAATAACATCTTGTAATCCTGGAAAGTAAATGTGTATCGCCTCAACTTTATTCATTTTATGTAAGATGCTTAAGTAACAAATATATTGTTCTATATAAAAATGAACGATATTTATTTTAGCAGAGGCATGAAAAGGGAGACTACCTCCAGTCCAATAACTATAATTGGGTGGAGATCCAGCGTTTGGTGTGCAGAGTATTATAAGCTGATTCACATCATTTTTATATTCATCACTTTGAACGTAAGAACGTCCAAGAAGCCCGCCCATACTATGACAAATTAGATTTAGTTTATCGCAACCTGTCATTTTTTTAGCATAGGCAATCGTTTGTAATAAATATTTTTGTGTAGAAAAAACAATACGCTGCCGCCAGTCATAAAAACAGATGAACAAGTTTTTATTTCGTTCGTAGCCCATACTTTCTAGCATCATGATGAATGGTTCGTAAACAAATGCAGAAAGTCCAAAACTCCAATTACCAGTGCCGGGAATAATAATATTGCTCATTGAACCGAAAAGACCTGGGATAAAAACAATAGGAGTTTTTCCTTTTCTCATATTCGTATCTCCTTTAACTGTTTAGTATCAATAAAAATAAGAAATACATTTCGTATGAAAACATATTTAAATGAAACACTACGAAATAGTAAGGAATATGATTGGAAGGAAACCAAAATGATTAAAAAAATATTAAGAGTTACTTCTATTATTATTGCTATTTTCGTTTTTATTTTAATTTGGATGCATATCGATGTTACCTTAGGTAGGAAAATGGAAGCTGGGGAAAACATGCCGACAGAGTATGCGCCTCATTATAGTGATTTTCAATTATATGTAGAAGGGAAATCATTATATGAGCAGCTATTTGAAGATATTAAAAAAGCGAAAAGCTCCATCTACACTTATTTCTTCATTTTGTCGGATGATAAAAGTAGTCATACTTTTTTAAACTTATTAAAAGAGAAGGCAAAAGAAGGAGTAAACGTCTATTTATCAGTTGATCGCATGAATGATTTATCATTTGAAAGAAAGATGATAAATGAATTGAGGGAAAGTGGTGTGCATTTTACATATAGTAGAAAACCTGCATTGCCATTCGGATTTTATTCACTTCACCATCGTAATCATCGCCGTATTACGACGATTGATGGGGAGATTGGCTATACAGGCGGATTTAATATAGGAGATGAGTACTTAGGGAAAGATAAGCGATTTGGATATTGGCGTGATTATCATGTACGGCTTAAAGGAGAAGGAGCAAAAGATTTAGAAGAGCAGTTTGCTTTAGATTGGAAACGAGATACGAAAGAAGAGATAAAGAGGAGTACGAATAAAGCAAGTAAAGGGAATACATTACATACTATGACTAGTTACAATGGGCATTACGTTGCTGAAAAATATATAGAGCTCATAAAACAAGCTCAACACTCCATTGTAATTGCAACGCCGTATTTTATAGCAAAAAATAAAGAATCTATGAATGCTTTAATCGCAGCACAAAAGCGTGGTGTTACAGTAAAAATACTTTGGTCATATAAACCAGATCTACCTCTTATAAAAGAAGCGGCGTATCCATACATACGTCAAGCTGTTAATAATGGGATTACTGTATATGGGTATAAAAAAGGAATGTTCCATGGTAAATTAATGCTTATTGATAATGAATTAACCGTTATTGGTACAACAAACTTTACTTCGCGTAGCTTCAACATAAATGATGAAATGAATTTTTATATTTATGGTGGTCCTATTGTAGGACAAGTTAATAAGGCATTAACAGAGGATTTTCATGATTCGAAAGAAATGACGAAAGAGTTTTTTGAAAAGTTATCTTTTTGGGAGCGTTGTAAGGAGAAAGTAGCGGGATTGGTTGAGTTCTATTTGTGATGATGGATTAGGAAAGGGTGCCTACAAAAGGCACCCTTTTTGGTGGGAAATCATTATTTTTCATGCACCAGCATCGTAACATCATCATTGATCAACGTCCCCACATGTTCGCCTAAACATATTTTCTTCATGACCCCAGGCTCATCAAAGTTAAAGACATGCGTTGGTAAATTGTAGTCTCTGGCAAGCAGTAATGCCGCTTGATCCATGACTTGTATATTTTGTCTAACGACATCATTATAGTTTAGTTTGCTGTACATTTTTGCTGATTTATTATGCTTTGGATCACTTGTAAAGACGCCATCTACCCCTTGTTTTGCGACTAATATGGCATCACTATTCATCTCGATGGCTCTTTGTACACTTGGATAATCTGTTGTCACGAACGGTTGGCCGTTTCCGCCTCCAAAGATAACGATATAGCCGTTATCTAAATGGTGGACTGCACGCAAGCGAATGTATGGTTCAGCTACTGCATTAAATGGAATGGAAGTCATAACGCGTACTTCTCTATTTGTTTTACTTGTTAAAACACCGCGAAGCATTAAGCTGTTAATGATTGTACCTAACGTACCGATATTATCAGCTTCCACGCGATCAATTCCCCACTCTTCAGCTAGATGCCCCCTAAAAATGTTACCGCCACCGATGACGATGGATACTTCGATACCTAAATCAACAATAGATAAAATTTCGTTTGCGATATGTTCTAATCGTTTGGAGTTAAAGCTATTTCCAGTTTGATCGGCAAGTGCACCGCCGCTTAATTTAATTAAGACACGTTTATATGGTCTCATAACAATTCCCCCTATATAGATCGCAATAAAAAAGGAACAAAGGCGAATGCCTTTGTTCCTTTTTAAGAAAATGAAAAAGAAAAGAAGAAGATAGGACGAATTGCTTTGTATAGTTTTTCATAACATCCACTCCTTTTCATTTTGATTTGTTTTAAGTATATATCTTTTTGATTATACGAAACAATCTGATTACTTATCAAGTTTATTTTATCGTTTTTTAACAAAATGGTGTCAATGAAAAAAAGAAGAAAAATATTTGAATTTTTTGTGACGAACTTGTAGGTTTTTGTATGATTTTGTAGGTTCGCTTATAAGATGTGTGAGTAGCTTTTATAAATTCAAATTGAAAGCGTTCGCATGAAGGGGATGAACATAAATGAAAAAATTCGGATTGGCAACACAAATTTTTGTCGCGCTTGTTTTAGGGATTGTAGTAGGGGCAGTCTTTTATGGCAATAAAACGGCGATTTCTTATATCACACCAATTGGGGATATATTTATTCACTTAATTAAGATGATTGTAGTACCAATTGTTATTTCAGCATTAATTGTTGCGGTAGCTGGTGTAGGAGATATGAAAAAGCTTGGGAAACTGGGCGGTAAGACAATTCTTTATTTCGAAATTATTACGACGATTGCTATTTTAATGGGATTACTTGCAGCGAATATATTCCAACCAGGTACTGGTGTTGATATGAGTAATTTACAGCAAAGTGATATTTCTTCTTATAAACAAACAGCAGATGCAACGGAGAAGAAAGGTTTTGCTGAGACAATTGTTCACATTGTACCGAAAAACGTATTTGAATCGATTGCACAAGGTGACCTATTACCGATTATATTCTTCTCAGTATTATTCGGCTTAGGAGTTGCGGCAATTGGGGAAAAAGGAAAGCCTGTTTTTAACTTCTTTGAAGGCGTACTCGAAGCAATGTTTTGGGTTACAAATCAAGTTATGAAATTTGCACCATTTGGTGTATTCGCATTAATTGCCGTTACAGTTGCAAAATTTGGTGTAGCAACATTACTTCCGCTAGGAAAACTAGTGCTAGCTGTATACGTAACTGTTATACTATTCGTTGTGATTGTATTAGGTATTAATGCACGAATGGTTGGAGTAAACATTTTTACATTAATAAAAATTTTAAAAGAAGAACTGATTCTTTCGTTTACGACAGCAAGTTCAGAAGCTGTTTTACCTAATATAATGAGAAAAATGGAAGAGTTCGGTTGTCCAAAGGCAGTTGCCTCTTTCGTAATTCCGACAGGTTATACATTTAACTTGACTGGATCGGCTATTTATCAAGCGTTAGCGGCATTGTTTGTTGCCCAAATGTACGGTGTGCACATGTCACTGACAGAGCAAATAACGTTATTATTCGTTCTCATGTTAACATCCAAAGGTATGGCGGGAGTTCCAGGTGCATCGTTCGTTGTTGTATTAGCAACGTTAGGTTCAATGGGGTTACCACTAGAAGGTATCGCGTTAATTGCGGGAATTGACCGCATTTTAGATATGATTCGCTCATCTGTCAATGTATTAGGAAATGCATTAGCGGCCATTGTTATGTCGAAGTGGGAAGGCGAATTCGATAATGAGAAAGCAAAACAATATGTAGAAACAGTCAAAGAAACAAAAGCAGCATAAGAAATTGTTAAGGAGTGAATAATCATGGCAACATTAACTGAAGTTAAAAATGGTGTTCGAATTGAAAAAGATTTTTTAGGTGAAAAAGAAGTACCAAACTATGCATACTACGGCGTACAAACGATGCGTGCAGTTGAAAACTTCCCGATTACAGGATACAAAATCCATGAAGGCTTAATTAGAGCGTTCGCAATTGTAAAAAAAGCAGCAGCACTTGCGAATACAGATGTAGGAAGATTGGAATTGAACAAGGGTGGCGCAATCGCAGAGGCTGCTCAAGAAATTCTTGATGGAAAATGGCATGATCATTTCATCGTAGATCCAATTCAGGGCGGAGCAGGTACTTCAATGAACATGAATGCAAATGAAGTCATTGCCAATCGTGCTCTTGAATTATTAGGAATGGAAAAGGGAGACTATCACTATATTAGTCCAAATAGTCATGTAAACATGGCGCAATCAACAAACGATGCATTCCCAACAGCGATTCATATCGCTACATTAAACGCATTAGAAGGTTTATTACAAACGATGGGTTATATGCACGATGTATTTGAATTAAAAGCAGAACAGTTCGATCATGTGATTAAAATGGGTCGTACACATTTACAAGATGCTGTGCCAATTCGTCTTGGACAAGAGTTTAAAGCATACTCTCGTGTACTTGAACGTGATATGAAACGAATTCAGCAATCACGTCAACACTTATATGAAGTGAACATGGGAGCAACTGCAGTTGGTACAGGCTTAAATGCAGATCCAGAATATATTGAAGCAGTTGTAAAACATTTAGCTGCAATCAGTGAATTACCGCTAGTTGGTGCAGAAGATTTAGTGGATGCGACACAAAATACGGATGCTTATACTGAAGTATCTGCAGCACTTAAAGTATGTATGATGAATATGTCTAAAATTGCGAATGACCTTCGCTTAATGGCATCAGGTCCACGTGTTGGTTTAGCAGAAATTATGTTACCAGCTCGTCAGCCAGGTTCATCTATTATGCCAGGGAAAGTAAACCCTGTTATGCCAGAAGTTATTAACCAAATTGCGTTCCAAGTAATTGGTAATGACCATACAATTTGCCTTGCTTCAGAAGCAGGACAATTGGAATTAAACGTTATGGAACCAGTACTTGTTTTCAACTTACTGCAATCAATTAGCATTATGAATAACGGTTTCCGTGCCTTTACAGATAATTGCTTAAAAGGAATTGAAGCGAATGAAGATCGCTTAAAAGAGTATGTTGAGAAAAGTGTAGGAATTATTACAGCCGTGAACCCTCATATCGGTTATGAAGCTGCAGCTCGCGTTGCGAAAGAAGCAATCGCGACAGGGCAATCCGTTCGAGAACTTTGTGTGAAAAATGGTGTACTGTCACAAGAAGACTTAGAGTTAATTCTAGATCCATTCGAAATGACGCACCCAGGGATTGCAGGAGCAACTCTTTTAAAGAAAAATTAAAAGAAGAGGGGGACAAGCCCCTCTTTTTTGTTTACAATATAGAAATGCTATATATGAATAGAGGTAGGGATGTTATGAGCAAGTTTACAGTAGCTTCTAATGGTGCATTAGAAACAACATTAAGAGGAGCAGAAGTATTATCAACACCACTTTTAAATAAAGGGGTAGCTTTCACACAAAATGAAAGAGAAGAGTTAGGTTTAAAAGGGTTATTACCGCCAGCGGTTTTAACGTTAGAAGAACAGGCACGCCGAGCATACGAACAATTTAGTTCTCAGCCGGATGATTTATTAAAGAATGTATACTTAACTGCGTTACATGATCGAAATGAAGTATTATTTTATCGTATATTAACAGATCATTTACGTGAAATGTTACCGATTGTATATACACCAACTGTCGGTGTAGCAATTCAAAGATATAGTCATGAATATCGTAAACCACGTGGTGTTTATTTATCGATTAACGATCCATCAGGTATTGAAGAAGCATTCACCAATATTGGTGCAACAGCTGAGAACATTGATTTAGTCGTTGTAACAGATGGAGAAGGCATATTAGGAATTGGTGACTGGGGCGTTGGTGGTATTAACATTGCAATCGGAAAGCTAGCTGTTTATACGGCCGCAGTTGGAATCGATCCTAGCCGCGTATTACCGGTAATTTTAGATGTAGGTACAAACCGTGAGGAACTATTAAACAATCCATTTTATATTGGAAATCGTCACCCTCGTATAACAGGTGAAGCTTACGATGAATTTATTGATACGTTTGTACAAGCGGTAAATAAACAATTCCCGAAAGCACTTTTACATTGGGAAGACTTTAGCTCTCGTAACGCACGAAAAATTTTAGATAAATACCGTCATGACGTTTGTACGTTTAATGATGATATTCAAGGTACAGGTGCAGTTTCACTTGCGGCAGTATTATCGGCAGTGAAAGCTTCTGGTGTACCGCTAAGTGAACACCGCGTTGTTGTATTTGGTGCTGGTACGGCTGGAATCGGTATCGCAGATCAAGTTAGAGATGCGATGGTCCGCGTAGGTGTATCTGAAGAAGAATCATATAAGCGTTTCTGGTGTATTGATCGTAACGGGTTAGTTACAGATAATATGGAAGATCTTCTTGATTTCCAAATTCCGTACGCAAGAAAAGAAGCAGAAGTAAGTGAGTGGAAAGAAAATGATGTGATCGGACTTGCTGAAGTTGTGAAACATGTAAAACCGACAATTTTAATTGGTACATCTACTGTTGCAGGTGCATTTAAAGAAGAGATTATTAAAGAAATGGCTTCTCACGTAGAAAGACCAATCATTTTACCAATGTCGAATCCGACGCCACTTGCTGAAGCAAAACCAGCAGATTTAATCGAGTGGACAGAAGGAAGAGCGTTAGTTGCAACAGGAAGTCCATTTGAACCAGTTACATATAACGGTGTAACGTATGTGATTGGACAATCAAATAATGCACTTATTTTCCCAGGGCTTGGTCTTGGAACAATTGTAGTACGAGCAAGCGTCATGACGGATGGAATGTTCGCAGCGGCTGCTGAAGCAGTTGCAAGTATGGTAGATACAAGTCAGCCAGGAGCACCTATTTTACCAGAGGTCGAAGAATTACGTAATATCTCAGAAATGGTTGCAATTGAAGTAGCGAAAGTTGCAGTTGCAGAAGGTGTTGCAAGAGTGAACTTAAGTGATAACGATATCAAGATGGCAGTGCAAGAAGTAATGTGGAAGCCAGAGTATCGCCAAATAAAAGCGGTAGAAAAGGTTAGAATATAGAAAAAAAGCCCGTTTATAACAATAAGCGGGCTTTCACTTTTACTACTGAAAAAAAGTATAGGAAGTGTCACCTTTGAATTGGAATCAATTATGGAAGAAAGATATGTCCCTTTTAATTATATTAATGGTCGTTGTTCCGATTGCTGGGGAGCTGAACTTTCATCCCTTTAATGATACATTTCGAGTTAGCTTCGGTACACCGCTATTCTTCTTTTTATTATTATTTTTAAGAAGAGCACCAGCAGGAGTTGCAGGTATTCTTGTTGGTATATCTGTAGTCTTATTCCGAGTATGTCTTGACTGGATCATGCAAGGTTCATTTCATATGACAGAATCATTTTATTTGCGTTATCCTGTGTTCTTCTATTATTTTATTTATGGCAGTTTTTTTTCGCTTTGTAGGGTAAATAAGTTCCATCAGAAACCAATCATTATTGGATGCCTTGGAATTTCAATTGAAATTGTTGCAAGTATGTCAGAACTTGCGTTTTATCACATGTTAGTACTAGGTACAACAATAACGATTTCTGAAGTGAATAAACTTATTATTATTGCTATTTTTCGTAGTTTCTTTGCACTTGGTTTTTTAAATATGATGAATTTATATGAAACGAAATTAAAAGAATCGCAAGTTCGAAAAGAAAATGAAAATATGTTAATGCATCTTTCTAATTTATATGTGGAATCTGTTCATTTGAAAAAGACGTTACAAAATGCGGAGTTAATTACACAAGAAGCATATCAACTATATCGAAATTTACAAGTAAGCGCTGATTCAAGTAGTAAAACAGCATTGAAAATAGCGGGGGAAGTGCATGAAATAAAAAAGGATAATCAAAGGATATTTGCAGGGTTATCTAAACTGTTATTAGATAAAAATGTGGCTGAATATGTAGAAGGACATGAGTTAGCAGAGATGATTGTTAGAATAAACGAGAAGTATGCTGAAATGCTAGAAAAGGATATACGTTTTTCTAAACATATAGAAGGTGAGCATGCTGCATACCACGTGTATACAGTGCTATCAATTTTTAATAACTTAGTTGCAAATGCAGTTGAAGCAATTGAAGATAAAGGTTTCGTTATTATTAAGCTATATAAAAGAAATCAGCATATATTTTTTGAAGTAATTGACGATGGGCCTGGTATTACACAAAAGTATAAGAAATTAGTATTTAAGCCAGGATTTACTTCCAAGTATGATCAAACGGGAACACCGTCAACTGGTATTGGGCTTTCTTACATAAATGAAATGGTAACAGAGCTAGGCGGAGAAGTGAAATTAGAAGACCGAGAAAATAAAAGAGGATGTAAGTTTATCGTTTGTTTACCGGAGGATAGTTTAAAGCGGGAAGGGGAATAGATTTGTTTTATTATATCGTAGACGATGATGAAGTTTTCCGTTCGATGCTTTCGCAAATTATTGAAGATGGAGATCTTGGAGAAGTAATTGGTGAGGCGGATGACGGAGCTTTTATTGAAGCGGATCAACTAAATTTTAAAAAAGTAGATATTTTATTTATTGATTTGTTGATGCCGATGAGGGACGGAATTGAAACAGTTCGTCACATTGCGTCAACTTTCACGGGGAAAATCATTATGATTTCTCAAGTGGAATCGAAGCAGCTTATAGGTGAGGCATATACACTTGGTGTAGAATATTATATTACAAAACCATTAAACAAAATCGAAGTTGTATCTGTTGTACGCAAAGTGATGGAGCGTATTAGATTGGAGCGTTCTATACATGATATTCAAAAATCATTGAATAACGTGTTTCAGTGGGAAAAACCGCAATTGCGTACTGAACCAGTGCAAGAAGGAAAAAAGATAGGGGATTTAGGACGCTTTTTACTATCAGAACTCGGTATTGCGGGAGAGAATGGAAGTAAAGATTTACTTAGTATGCTGGAATATTTATATGGTCAAGAAAAGGCACAGACATTTGAGTTTGGCTTTCCTGCGTTAAAAGAAATTTTTCATCATATTACGATAAGGAAATTAGGGGATCTAGCTTTAGGTGCGGATATTGATAAAGAGAAAAAAGCGTCTGAACAAAGAGTACGTCGAGCTATTTATCAGTCGTTAAATCATTTGGCTTCTTTAGGACTAACAGACTTTTCAAATCCAAAATTTGAAAGCTATGCTCCAAAATTTTTCGATTTCACCGTAGTTAGAAAACGGATGACAGAAATGACGAAAGATGAACTCGCATCTTCTGGTCATACGCGAATTAATACGAAGAAGTTTATTCAAGTGTTGTATTTTGAGGCGAAGAGGTTGATGGAGATAGAGTGAAGAAGATGCTTATAAATAAGCATCTTTTTTTGTTAAATCAACATTTTATATTTTCTCGTGGAGCATGTAAAATGTTAAGTAAGAGAAAATGGTTTTATATTAAGGAAGTGTCAAAGCGATGAGTTTCACATTGAATAAATCGATTATTAAAGAAGTGTGCGGAGAGACCTCATATAAAAGAGGTGAAACCTATTATAAATCAAATAAAGTGATAATAGATCATTACGATGAAAATAAAGAAATTTGTGAGGCGACAGTAAAAGGGAACGAGGATTTCCATGTTACAGTAGCAAAAGCCAAAAAGGGTGATGTTGTTGCAAAATGTAGTTGTCCTTCATTAGCGTCTTTTCAAACGTACTGTCAACATGTTGCAGCAGTATTAATACAAATAAACTATAATCAACAAACAGGTGGAATGAGCTCCACTAGTAACAGAAATGATCAATTGACAAGTGGTATGTTTCAGCTGTTTGCAGACAAACCACTGAGGCCAAAAAGTAAACAACACCGTTTTGATACACGTGAAATATTAGATGTTGAGTTTATATGTACACCAGTAGCTACGAGAAGTGGTGGTGCTCTTCTTGGAATTCAATTGAAACTTGCCAAGTTGTATTTCATAAATCATATTAGAGAATTTCTTTCTAAGGTGGAGAAAAGAGAGTCTTTTCATTGTTCAAATGAATTTACATATACACCAGATGTACATAGTTTTAAACAAGAAACGGATGCAATTATTCAGCAGCTCATTAAAATGTATCATAACGAAAAAATGTATGAGGATGCGCTAGAAGTACATGCGAAACAAGATGAAAGTATGATATTTATACCACCAGCTTCATGGAAAGATATGCTCTCTTCACTTTCTAAAGTTGAATATGTACAGCTGAAACAAAATAAACAACTGTTTCAGGGATTACAAGTTTCAAAAGGTTTGTTGCCGTTACACTTTGAATTTACGAAGGGAAATAATGGCGGATTTACACTTCATATAGATGGTCTAAATCGTGTACAAGTTATGGATATGTATAACAATGCACTTTATGGTGGGAAATTATATCACTTACACATTGAAGATTGTATGCGACTTATTGAATTACAAAAGATGATGAGTCGCTCAAATAGTAATCAGTTTTATATTCCAGAAAGTAAGATGGAACATTTCGTCGCGAAAGTTGTACCAGGCTTAATGAAGCTCGGAACGGTACACATTGATGAAGTAATATCGGATCGTGTTGAAACACCTTCGCTAAAAGCGAAATTGTATTTAGACCGCGTGAAAAATCGCTTATTAGCAGGTCTTGAATTTCACTATGGGAACGTCATGATTAATCCGCTAGAAGAGGATGGACAGCCGTCTGTTTTTAATCGTGATGAGAAAAAAGAAAAAGAGATTTTAGACATTATGAGTGAAAGTGCCTTTGCAAAAACAGAAGGCGGTTACTTTATGCATAATGAAGAAGCTGAGTATAACTTTTTATATCACGTCGTGCCAACATTAAAAGGTTTAGTTGATATTTATGCGACGACAGCAATCAAATTGCGAATTAGTAAAGGGGATGCAGTTCCTCTTATTAGAGTGAGAAGAAAAGAAAGAATTGATTGGTTGTCATTTCGTTTTGATATAAAAGGAATACCAGAAGCAGAAATTAAAGGTGTATTAGCGGCCCTTGAAGAGAAACGTAAATATTATCGATTGGCGAACGGTTCGTTTTTGTCGCTAGAGAGTAAAGAGTTTAATGAAATTAATCAGTTTATAAAAGAATCAGGTATTCGGAAAGAATTTTTACATGGAGAAGAGGTAAATGTTCCGCTTATTCGGAGTGTAAAATGGATGAACGGACTTCACGAAGGCAATGTTTTAAGTTTGGATGATTCAGTTCAAGAGTTAGTAGAAAACATTCAAAACCCGAAAAAATTAAAGTTTGCTGTGCCAAATACTTTAAATGCAGAAATGAGAAAGTATCAAGTATATGGGTTCGAATGGATGAAAACACTTGCTCATTACCGTTTTGGCGGTATTTTAGCAGATGATATGGGACTTGGAAAAACGTTGCAAAGCATTGCTTTTATAGATTCTGTTTTGACTGAGATTCGAGAAAAGAAACTGCCAATATTAGTCGTTTCACCATCATCTCTTGTTTATAATTGGTTTAGTGAATTGAAAAAATTCGCCCCGCATATTAGAGCAGTTATTGCAGATGGAAACCAAGCAGAGCGCCGGAAAATTTTGAAAGATATAACGGAATTTGATGTCGTAATCACGTCATATCCATTACTGAGAAGAGATATAAGATTATATGCAAGACCATTTCATACACTATTTCTTGATGAAGCACAGGCGTTTAAAAACCCTACAACGCAAACGGCAAGAGCTGTGAAAACAATTCAAGCTGAATACCGTTTCGGACTAACTGGTACACCTGTAGAAAATTCATTAGAAGAGCTATGGTCTATCTTCCATGTCGTCTTCCCGGAATTATTACCAGGAAGAAAAGAGTTCGGTGATTTAAGGCGTGAAGATATAGCGAAGCGAGTGAAACCATTCGTATTAAGACGATTAAAAGGGGACGTATTAAATGAGTTGCCAGAGAAAATAGAGCACTTACAATCATCGGAGTTATTACCCGATCAAAAGAGTCTCTATGCTGCTTATTTAGCGAAGTTAAGGGAAGAAACGTTAAAGCATTTAGACAAAGACACGTTACGTAAAAATAAAATTAGAATTTTAGCTGGTTTAACGAGATTGCGACAAATTTGTTGTCATCCCGCTTTATTTGTTGATGATTACAAAGGAAGTTCAGCTAAATTTGAACAACTGTTAGAGATTTTAGAGGAATGTAGAAGTACAGGGAAGAGAATATTAATTTTTTCTCAATTTACGAAGATGCTTTCCATTATTGGTCGTGAGTTAAATCGACAAGCAATTCCATACTTTTATTTAGACGGGAGTACACCAGCGCAGGATCGTGTAGAGCTGTGCGATCGGTTTAACGAAGGAGAAGGAGATCTATTTCTCATTTCTTTAAAAGCTGGTGGTACCGGACTTAATTTAACTGGTGCAGATACAGTAATATTATATGATTTATGGTGGAATCCAGCTGTTGAACAACAAGCGGCCGATAGGGCGTATCGAATGGGACAAAAAAATACAGTGCAAGTTATAAAGCTAGTAGCTCAGGGAACAATTGAGGAGAAAATGCATGAACTGCAAGAAAGTAAGAAAAATTTAATCGCTGAAGTGATTGAGCCGGGAGAAGAGAAATTGTCCTCAATCACAGAGGAAGAAATTCGAGATATTTTAATGATTTAATATAAAAAAGCTATGCCTTCAAATTTATGAGGGCATAGCTTTTTTGTTGTAATAATTATATTTTGTTTTGTACAAAGTAAAGAAATCAAATGTTATTTAAATTACTTCTTTGTACCTTTACTTTTGTATGGTTTGGCAGCTGCCTTTTTCTTTGCACTTGATTGCCAACGGTTCCATCCTTTACTTCCTGTACCTTGTCCTACACCTTTTTTCGGTTTTGCTTTCGTTTTACTCATATGATCACTCCGTTATATAAAAATCTTATTTGATAATAGTCAATGATTTAGAAAATACTCTTTATAAATGACTATGATTGCTTTAAGTAAAAATAAACTGCTTGAATGCTATAGTATAACATGAATTTGCAAGTAAACTGAAAGGAATTATAAAGAAAATGAAAATAATAAGAAATACTGCAGATTCTATATTCCGAACGATCACATTAATTGTTGTGTATACGTTAGTTTCGGTCAGTGAAACATTTTTTGGATTGACGAGGCAGAAAAAGTAAAGATGTTAAATTAACAACAATCAATAAAGCCGTAAAATAAAGAATTGAAAAACATTTTAAAACTTTTTGTTGACTTTCTTTATTTTTTGTATAGAATAATCATTAATAAAATGTTTCAGAGATGTGACAACAAAACGACTATGAAAGGACGAGTAGTAGTAGGACGTAGTTTAAGCGAGTCAGGGGTGGTGTGAGCCTGATACGAAGCCTATTATGAAGAACCTCCTGGAGTTGCTAACCGAAATCCTTTATAGGAAAGTAGACTTAGCCGGGAACTTCGCCGTTACAAGAAGAACAGTATCGAGATATTTCATCTCCGTATTGTATAAGTGAGCAACCTCTGTTGCTAATTTGGGTGGTACCGCGGAACCAAAGCCTTTCGTCCCAGTTTTTTGGGAAAGAAGGGCTTTTTTTGTTGGCTTCTTTTCACAACATCCAAACATTTTAGGAGGAAACCACCATGTATCAATCATTAATGACAGTAAGAGAGACTCAAATCGCAATTAAGGAAGTTAAAACATTCTTCGAGGACCAATTAGCAAAACGCCTTGAACTATTCCGCGTATCTGCACCATTATTCGTAACGAAAAAATCAGGATTAAACGATCACCTAAACGGTGTAGAACGCCCAATTGAATTTGATATGTTACATTCAGGAGAAGAATTAGAAATTGTTCATTCACTAGCGAAATGGAAACGATTTGCATTACATGAATACGGATACGAAGCTGGTGAAGGTTTATATACAAACATGAACGCGATCCGTCGTGATGAAGAACTTGATGCAACGCATTCCATTTACGTTGACCAATGGGATTGGGAAAAAATCGTTCAAAAAGAATGGCGTACTGTCGATTACTTACAAAAAACAGTACAAACAATTTATGGAATATTCAAAGATTTAGAAGATCATTTATTTGAAAAATATCCGTTCCTTGGAAAGTATTTACCAGAAGAGATTGTTTTCATTACTTCCCAAGAACTAGAAGATAAATATCCAGAATTAACACCGAAAGATCGTGAACATGCAATTGCAAAAGAACACGGTGCAGTCTTCATTATCGGAATTGGTGATGCACTTCGTTCAGGTGAAAAGCATGACGGACGCGCAGCTGATTATGACGATTGGAAATTAAACGGTGACATTTTATTCTGGCACCCAGTACTACAATCTTCATTTGAGTTATCATCAATGGGAATTCGTGTTGATAGTAAATCGCTTGATGAGCAGTTAACGAAAACTGGTGAAGACTTCAAACGTGAGTATGATTTCCATAAAGGTATATTAGAAGACGTACTACCATTAACAATCGGCGGTGGCATTGGACAATCAAGAATGTGCATGTACTTCTTACGTAAAGCACATATCGGTGAAGTTCAATCTTCTGTATGGCCTGACGATTTACGTGCAGCTTGTAAAAAAGAAAACATTCATCTGTTTTAATAGAAGTGAGGGAATAGCTTAAATATAGAGCTATTCCCTCTTTTTTAAATTGTGTAAACGAATGGTTTACAGAGAGTTTTACTAATGGTTTCTTTCATTTATATCTCTTTTTATGTAATAATTTGTTAAAGGAGGGGACGTTATGAGCATAGGAGAGCAACTAAAAAAACTACGAGAATCAAAGGGGTTTTCGCAAGAGGATGTTGCTAAAAAGATTGGTGTGACGAGGCAAGCAGTGTACAAATGGGAAAATGATAAAAGTTATCCTGATATTGATAATCTAATTTTACTAAGCGAAATGTACAATGTTACGCTTGATGAGTTAATAAAAGGGAAACAGAATATTAAAGAAAAAATACATATTGATGAAGAAGATGAGGATTTTGAGAAAGAGAATGATTTTGGTTTTTATATTGGGTTTGGATTGCTAATTATGAGTGCATTCATTGATTATGAAGGAATACAAGTATTTGTATTAGGAGTTGCACTATTCATGATGGTTTTTTATTCGAATGTGAAGAAAGTTATTTTGAATGAATATAGATCGTTTTTTCAAGAGAAAGAGCGAAAAGATATATGTGATAAAAAGTGAGAAGAGTTAGTTATATTTCCTAGGAAAGGGTATAACGAATATTTTCATTGTATTATAATGATTTTAGGATATCGGTAATATGAAAGCTATTTGGGTAGATCCTTGAAATCTATATGTAAAATGATAATAAAGTTATTTAATTTTAAAAGCTCAAACAAGCATAACCCCGTTCTAAAGCTAGGACGGGGTTCAAAATATAATAATAAAATCGCTTAAGAGTCTACGTTTTATTCAATGATAGTGCCTTTTTATAAAACGTCACTTGCTTATTTATTACCGAGTTCTTCCGCTAAACCGATTAAAATTCCTTCGACTCCACGAATGTAGCAGAGACGATACGAGTTCTCGTACTGAACTACTTCGCCAACGAGCTCTGCACCATGCTTAGTGAGTCTCGATACCATTTCGTCAATATCTTGAACGGTGAACATGACGCGTAGATAACCGAGGGCGTTTACAGGAGCTTTTCGGTGATCTGCTATAGTAGGAGGGGTGAGAAATCGCGAAAGTTCAATTCGGTTGTGGCCATCTGGAGTGACCATCATAGCGATCTCTACGCACTGAGAACCGAGTCCAGTTACGCGACCAGCCCATTCACCTTCGACATTGGCTCGACCTTCGAGATTCAAGCCAATCTCCTCAAAGAAAGAGATTGCGTTATCAAGAGATTCTACAACGATGCTGACATTGTCCATTCGTAATAATTTGTTTTTTGCCATAGTCTTATCTCCTTATGTATAAAAGTTCATTATTTAATCATCCTCATAATTATACTACTAAGTAGTTACAAATTCCTTTCAGTCAAAAACACCTTGTCACAGTATAGGAAAAATTGACAAGGTGTTTTTTTATATGTCATATAGCATCTTGTTAACGAACAGCTTTTATTTAATAGGAAGGAAGTAGATTAATATGATTTTTTTATAAGTGTTACTGAGCATATCAAATTAGCTCATTTGCACTAAAGGCTCAATTTTCGCCATAAATGATTGATGCAGTGCCTCAACACCTGTTACTAAATGAAGGCGGTCAATAACGACAGACACTTTAATTTCTGATGTACTTACCATTTTAATATGAATATCTTCTTCTTTTAAAGTAGTAAACATATTTGCAGCGACACCAGGGTTAGATACCATGCCAGATCCTACGATTGATACTTTTGCTAAATGATTTTCATATTCTACTGCTTCATAGTGAAGTGCCTCTTGATTTTGTTCCAATACTTCTAATGTTTCTCTTAAATCATTAGAATGGATGGAGAAGGAGAGATGAACAGTTCCTTCATTTGTAATACTTTGAATGATGATATCTACATTAATATGTGCCGCTGCTAATGTAGAGAAAACAGTTGAAAGTGAACCTTGTTCTAATCCTTTCACTGTGATGCGTGTAATATTATCTTCAAATGCAATACCTTTAACGATTGATTGTTGTTCCATGTTACATTCTCCTTTTACAATTGTTCCGTTTTCTTGTTCCATACTTGAGCGAACTTCTAAAATGACATTATGATTTTTAGCAAACTCAACAGCACGCGGGTGTAATACACCAGCACCGAGGTTTGCAAGTTCTAACATTTCGTCATAAGAAATTTCATCTAATTTATAAGCATCTTTTACAACTCGTGGATCCGTCGTATATACGCCGGTCACATCTGTGTAAATATCACATTTTTTTGCGTTTAGTGCAGCAGCTAATGCGACAGCAGTTGTATCAGAACCGCCTCGTCCAAGCGTTGTAATTTCAAAATCTTCACTGACTCCTTGGAAACCAGCTACAATAACAATCGTGCCTTTAGTAAGATAAGACTGAATTCGATCTGTATTAATTTCAGTAATCCGTGCACTACTATGTACAGATTCTGTCGTAATACCAGCTTGCCATCCTGTTAATGAAATCGCGTTATACCCTTTTGCTTGTAGTGCCATCGTTAATAATGAAATAGTTACTTGCTCTCCTGTCGATAGAAGCATATCCATTTCGCGTTTACTTGGATTTTCTGTAATTGCGTTAGCGAGTGCGACAAGTTCATCCGTGCTTTTTCCCATTGCTGAAACGACAGAGACAACGCTATGACCTCGTTCATATTCTTCAATAATTAAATTTGCTACATGTTGAATGCGCTCGACGCTTCCGACAGAAGTGCCACCAAATTTTTGAACAATTGTTTCCATTGCAAATTCCTTCTTTCGTCTATTTTTAAGAATAGATTAGGAAATATATAGATCCCAATACTCCTGTAGTTACCAGAAAGACAAACAAAAAACACCATCTCAAATAAGTGAGGATGGTGCTGTTACAGGAAAAGGGAAACAGAAAACGGAGCTAATAAAAAAACCGCCAAAAAAGGAATATCATAAAAAATGATATCTCTTTTTTGTAGATAGCTCTTCATACATACACGTCTGTACATATGACAGTTCTGTTTCTATTCGAAAACAGCCCCAATTGATAAATGCAGAGAAATTTATCAATTTCGGCAATACTTCCTTTCATCTAAGTTCATAGACATCTCTGTGTCTCCATTAGAATACTCATAAGTATTGCAACCTCTATCTCACGTTTTAGGCGAGAGTGTTTGATTTATGAAGTTGTTGGTAACATTTGTTTTATAATAATTTAAATTTTTCGGGGAATCAAGTGTTTTATATATATTTTAAAAATTCTTTCTTTTTCTGAGGAAGTTTGTGAAAAATGTAGCAAAATAAATTCATTGCATGTACATTAAACTTATAGTGCATAGGAGGTGGGAGAATGAAAAGGAAACAGCCTATTTATGTTGCGACAAAAATGAACACGACGATGGGAAAATTATGGGAATATACGCAAGAACCAGATATACATACAGAGTGGGATGCTCGCTTTACTGAAATTTCGTATTTAGAGAAAAAAGAAGGAGAACCACAGAAGTTTTTGTATAAAACAAAGATTGGATTTGGGCTTGAAATAGCTGGAGAAGGGGAATCAATAGGTGAAATAAGAAAAGAAACTGGTGAAAGAATTTCTTCTTTAAAATTTTGGACGGATAATACATTATCTCTTATTCAAATAGGACGTGGTTATTGGAAGTATACGCCGAATAAAGAATACATCCATTTTGAGACACAATATGATTATGATACAAGATTTGGTCGTATAGGAAATGTGATAGATTCCTATATTTTTCGTCCGTTATTAGGTTGGGCGACTGCTTGGAGTTTTGATGCCTTAAAATTATGGTTAGAAAAGGGGCTTCATCCTAGGTTACTAATTAGAAGAACAATGACGTATTGGCTCGTATGTTTTTTGTTTGCTTTTGTATGGATATATCAAGGGATAATGCCAAAACTACTGTTTACTCATTCAGAAGAAGTAAAGATGCTTTCTGTATTAATCGGTTCAAATGAAAATAGTGTATATATACTTAAAATAATTGGGGTGTTAGAAATAATTTTCGGTGTCGTATGGCTGTTGCCACTAACAAAACGAAAATTATTTATACTGCATATTATTGTGTTATTGGTTTTAACGATAGCGGCAGGATTTACGAATATTGCAAGCTTTACAGGTCCGTTTAATCCGATTACATTAAATATTCTTCTAATGGGGTTATCAATTGTCGGTTATATAAATAGTTTCGATTTACCAAGCGCGAAAAATTGCAAGAGGACGAGAAAGGGATAAGTGTATGGCTAATATGTATGAACGATTATTAGGGGATATCTATAAAAATCTTCATCCTGAATTGCAGAAGCGTTATGCGATTACAGAAGAAAATAGTTTTACAGGGGAAGGAAAGATGGATGAAATTTACGGTGGTTCTTTTTTCGTAAAATTCATATTAAAAATTGCATCGAGGTTTCGAATGTTTTTCTCAGAACGAGGAGAGGAAATTCCATTTACGATACAAAATACAGCTGAGCGAGATGAATATGGACAAGAATTAGTAAGGTGGAATCGTACTTTTTATTTTCATAATAAGAAAAGATATTTTAATGCAGTTATGCAATTGGATGAAAAAGAAAATGAAATTGTAGATTATTTTGGCGAACCACATTTACTCGTTTCTACACTGCATTTTCATATCGATGAGTTAGGTGCAATGCATATTTCTTCAAAGAAACAATGGTTTTATATGTTTGGAAGAAAAATTCCGTTACCAAAATTTTTGTATGGTGAGGCAAAAATTGTTGAAAGTTATGATGCAACACTACAGTGTTTTCGAATTCACGTACAAGTACGAAACCCGTTAATTGGCTCGCTTTTTTCATATAAGGGAACATTTGTGGAAAGGAAATAAACGATATGAAAAATATAATATTTGGGCTTGCTTGTTATGTTGTTTTTCTAATATATGAGTGGTCGAATGTAAATCCTGTTGAAGCAATTATATTATTATCTGTTTTATTATTTATACCAATGTCACTTTGTATTATTGATAAAAGAAAAAGAGATGGATCGTATTTATTATTTTATAAATTCGTATCGTTTTTATATCCAATCGCAGCAATTTGTGCAATGCTAGCTTTCGTCACAAATCACTATGTATTTGCGCTAGTTTGGTTTGTATATACAGGAATTGTTGCGTTATTTGGTGTAAGTAGATTGCTAGAAAGAGGATGGAAGCCGCTAGAAGAGAACGCCATAGATAGTGCGTATATTTATTTGTTTTTAGGTGGTTTTTGGTTTTTTGCTTCAGTAGCAAAACTTTCAATTATGCATTTTAGCTCTGACATTGTTTTACTCACAGCAGCGCATTTTCATTATTCGGCGTTTCTATTGCCATTATCAGCTGGTTTAACAGGGAGAAAAAGAGAAAAGAGAAGTAAAGTATATGATGCTATTATGTTTATCATCATGATTTCACCTATGACAGTTGCAATAGGAATTACATACTCGAGAATATTTGAATTTTTTGCAGTGCTCCTATATTTATGTGCGATTTATGGATATGGATTTTACGTTTGGAGAGCAAAATTTAATGCTATCAGTGCAAAGATTCTTTTAATCGTTTCGTCTAGTACACTCATGGTTACAATTATGTTCTCACTTATATACTCATACGGGAATTTGAAGCATGTAATGACGATTACAATTGCTCAAATGGTTTGGATTCACGGTGTTGTCAACGGAATTGGAGTAGCGTTACCGGCATTTGTCGGCTGGATGATCGAAAAGAGTGTTCCGAATTATAAATACTATGGGAAACCAATGAGTAAATTAAGAGGAAGTGTGGCAATTGGTGAGGCTTTTTTATATAGCGGCAATTTAGTAGGCAGTAAGGAATACAACGGTTTAGTTGATCAAATAACTGATTTTCATAGTGAGTCATTTGACGTGACGAAGGTACCTTTAAGTATTATTCGTTTTTATGAAAATACAACAGAGTATGAGTTGCAATCAAATATTAAATGGGCTCGTTGGTTCCGCCTATTTGCATTTTGTTATGAGAAAATGAGCAAGCATGTAGGACAAATACATTTAGGAATGGGCGACAAGTGGGAAACGATGCATGGCTCTATCATTGGTGTAATGGATGAGGAAGATGGAAGAGAGAATGTAAGGGCTTGGCTAAGGAAAAATGAAGCAGGTGAATCTATTTTTGTAGCTCTTTATTCAAAGCATACAGATAAGGATGAGACATATATGAATATCGCCTTGCCTTTACCTTATTCGAATATTACTGGTATTTTGAGGCTATGTAATGATAATCATGATTTAATCATTACTAGTAAGTTAAGAGAAAATGGCCAGGGAGATGAGGGGATTTATTTACATACTCGGTTTTTAACAATCTGTTTACCGTTAGCAGAGACTTTCATCATTACAGAGGGTAAGGATAAAATGTTAACAGCTCATCATAGCATGTGGCTATTTGGACTTGAATTTTTACATATTCATTATAAGATTGAAAAAATTGCACAGAAGTAAGAAAGGCTTGGATGGGTTTCCAAGCTTTTTTATGTATGGGTAATTGTCATAGAAATTTGTTTATTTAGCTCATTATCCCAAACACGTTGAATTTCAAAAGTGCCTGTTTCAAAAAATAATGGGAATCTTTCTTTAAACCAAGTTTGCATAGGTAGCTTTAGTGCTGTATCGATTGGTATCCATAAGAAAGAATAAGCCCTAAAGAAATTAGGACTTATTCTTCATTAAATACAAATGTTTGTTTCATTTTTTTACCTTCATTTACCGGATGGCCGTTATAAGAGAAATTCTTTTCTTCCCAAGTGATCACAACTTTAAAATTATGACTATTAAAGTCTAATGGGAATACCATGTAGTCAAAGCTTGTATGCCTTTTAGAAATGTTTCCATTAGATGTAGTAGGTTTAAAGGTAGCTTTAGAGGTAGGGTTGTTATCAAGTATTTCCACAGATACGTTTGATACATCATGACCGATGTTTTTTACGAGTAAACTATACGTATCAAATACACCTTGCTTTGGCTGGATTGCTTGCTTGTTTGAGTTATGAGATTTATCAATTTCGACATACCATTGTTTAGACTTTGACGCAATCGGTAGTGACTGAAATGTGTAAGCACTAGCTTGCATTGGTAGTGCTAAACATATAAGCGTAAAGAGAGTTAATATTTTTCGTTTCATTTTTTGAGAGCTCCCATTCTTTAATGGATTTACTTGTTATTATCTTCTTTTCACAAGTAAATATACCATATAATGTAAAGTGGTTATTGTGAGTAGTGAATCAATATCTTATTCACTACTCTTATAGCTGGCATAATTACGTATGTAGTAAGAAAGAATAAATTTGTTTTTTCTATACTTAGATTGCCGCCCTTTTTAAAAGGGCTATTTTTACGTTTTAATAAAAAGAATATACTAAGAGTTCCGTATAAATTATTTGTTTTAATGTAGTTAAATGTACTTGTATATGTGAAATTAGAGAGGGAAGCTGTGTAGAGATGTTTCTACACAGCTATTTAGGATATGAAAAAATTACCAAAAATATGTTAAAATAACATTGTCATACAACAAGGGGGATTTGTTTTATGGAAAATGGACATCTTGCTAAAGTAGACTTAACGAAAAAAATTGAATCAAAATCTAAGTACAATAAGAAATTAGAAAAATATCAAAGGCACTTATTAGCATTACAGCAAATTTTGAAAGAAGAAAAAATCGCGGTTATGCTTGTTATGGAAGGATGGGATGCGGCTGGTAAAGGTGGGGCAATTAAGCGGGTGACGGAACATCTTGACCCGCGTGGGTTCCAAGTAAATCCAATTGGAGCGCCTGCACCTCATGAAAAACGTTACCATTATTTGCAACGTTTCTGGCGTAAAATTCCACAGTACGGGCAAATCACCATTTTTGATCGCTCATGGTACGGTCGTGTGTTAGTTGAGCGTGTTGAAGGATTTGCTACAAAGGAAGAGTGGATGAGAGCATATGATGAGATTAATGATTTTGAAAAACTACTAACAGATGACCATTACATAATAGGGAAGTTCTTCTACCATATAAGTAAAGAGGAACAGTTAAAGAGATTTAAAGATAGAGAGAAAAATCCTTTGAAAAGATGGAAAATTACAGACGAAGATTGGCGTAATCGTGAAAAATGGGATGAATATGTTGAAGCAATGGAAGACATGTTTGAAAAAACAAGTAAGCCAAATGCGAAGTGGCATATTATTGAAAGTAACGATAAATTGTATGCTCGTGTGAAAACGTTAAAAATTATTATTTCATTCATTGAGGATTATTTCTTAGAACATGGTATAGAATTGCCTTCTTATTATTATGAAATGAAAGAGGATATCGAAGTTTTGCAAGATGTAGGTGTTAAAGAGTAAAAAAGAAAATGGTCCTGTGAATTGGTGAAACCAAATTATGGGGCTTTTTTATTTAGAAACATTTTACAATTAACAGAATAAGGTATATAATCAATAATCATATTAATATTGTTAATATGATTATTGATTATATACTATGTGGGGGTTTTACTTTGAAGGGAAGAGATGTTGTTTTAGGTTTATTAATGGAAAAGGAATTGTCTGGTTACGATATTAAAATTGTGTTTGAAGACGTATTTACTCATTTTTTTGATGGAAGTTTTGGAATGATTTATCCAACGTTACGACAATTGGAGAATGAAGGGAAAATAAAAAAAGAGGTTGTCATGCAAGAGGGAAAACCGAATAAGAAAATGTACTTTATTACAGATGAGGGGCGTGAAGAATTTTATCAATACATGCAGACACCTGTAGAGAAGGATGTTTTACGTTCGGATTTTTTAATGAGAATGTATTTTGGTAACTATAGTGATGATGTAACAATAAAAAAATGGATTAAAGATGAAATTGAAAGAAAAGAAGCGTACATTGCAGATCTTCGATTGAAATATGAAAAGTGGAGAGTAGGTATTACTTTCGTCGAAGAAATTTCACTAGATGTAGGTATTGCATCGTATAGTGCACAAGTGGAGACTTTGAAGAAAAAATTAGAAGAGTTAGAGGCGAAAGAAAACAATAAAACAGAAGAATGAAAAACGCGTTCACAATAAATAAAGGGGTATATAAAGATGGAGCAATCAAAGGGTATTAAGATTGTCTTTTTAATGTGTCTAGGTATCTTTCTTTGTATGATTGATACGACAATTATGAATATAGCTTTACCGGCAATACAATCGAGTGTAAATACTTCGTTAGAAAAGATGTCTTGGGTATTAAATGTTTATACAATGACGATTGCAGTACTTGCCATTCCGTTAGGGCGGATAGCTGATATCTTTGGAAAAGCAAAGATGTATATTCTTGGTCTGGTGATTTTTGGTGGTGGATCGGTACTTTGCGCTTTTGCTAATACAGGTGATTTTCTTATTTTTTCTCGTTTTATACAAAGTATTGGGGCAGCAATTTTATTTCCAACAAGTATGGTAATTGGTGTATCAGCTATGCCGTTAGCTAAAAGGCATGTTGCGCTTGCAATTTTAGGAGTAACACAAGGATTGTCAGCTGCTATGGGACCAGTAATAGGTGGAATTATTACGCAAAATTTAGGATGGAGATGGGTGTTCTTCGTTAATGTTCCGGTTTGTATAATAGGAATCGTGTTATGTTGCATCATGCTACAAATAAAAAATGAAGAACGTATTATCTCAAAAATAGATTGGATAGGACTACTATTAAGTAGCACAGCAATTTTTTCATTTACTCTCATATTAGTAAAAGGTAATACATGGGGATGGCAAAGTAATATTGCTTTGTCTTGTTATGCAATTAGCACTATTTCTCTTATTCTATTTGTTTTAGTAGAACGAAAGATTCATAATCCAATGGTGAATTTAAAGTTATTTCAAGATCGAATGTTTGTCGGAGCGTCAATCGTTGTTATATTGAGTAATTTATTTTTAATTGGAGTTACTGTATTGCTTCCAACTTTCTTGACGAAACTACAAGGTCGAACGGAAATTGAAGCGGCTTTTTTAGTGACACCAATTTCAGCAATGATATTTTTTGTCTCACCAGTTGCAGCAACTTTAATTGAAAAACTCGGAAAAGTAACTATTATTTTGTCAGGATTTCTTGTTATGGGGCTTTCCTACTATTGGTTGCAAATAATCAATGTTAATTCAACAAATATAGAAATTATTATTCCATGTATGATATTAGGTGTTGGATATGGTTTAGTAGTGGGGCCAATTACAGTTTTAAGTGCTTCTTCATTTGAAGGAGAACTGTTAACTGCTTCTCAAAGTGTTGTATCAATGTTACGACAAGTTGGAATTGTATTGGCGGTTGCAATATTTGTCTCTAATTTAACTCACAATTTAACTGTAAATAAAGAAAAAGTATATCGTTATGCAGAAGAAAAGGTGCGTAATATTCATGTGAATAGTGCTGAGCAAACTGAAATTTTACAAATGACTAAAGAGAAAATAGAGAATCAAAGTTTAGAGTCGAATATAAATAAGAAACAAAATGCAATGACAATGGGATTAAGTAAAGAGAAAAAGGAAGAATTGATTCGCGACAAGACGGATGAAATATTAAGAGAAGTTCCAGTAGAATATAGAGATGTAAAAAGAGAAGAAGTTATGAGGCAAGTGACAAAAGAAGTTGAAAAACAAGAGGAAAGTATAAAGAAAGAGGTACTCACATTTTCGAATGATGTGAATCATTATGCCAAGAATCAGATGGCAATGAGTTTTACAGATTTATATAAAGCAAGTGTGCCAATTATTTTAATTTGTGCTTTCGTAAGTTTGTTGTTTTGGGAAGGGAAAGCTTTGAGTAAAAAGAGAAGGGGAAGATTAGTAGAAGAAGCGTAAAGAAAAACAGGCTGCTATAGCCTGTTTTCCTTACGTTAGTATGAAAAATCTGGATTTAATTCTTTAAATTTATGACTATAATGCCTTTTATTATTAAAACCAACAAAATCAATTCCGACGCAAGATTCTAAATTTCCGTCTACAATCGTAGAATCCACGAAGCTTAAATGTTTTAATTTTTGTAGTTCTTTAATGAATTGTAGATTTCGTATGTTACCACAACTTGATAAGATGAGAGTTTCTAATTCCGTTAAATAGCGCAAATATTCGTGGTTTTTAAGCTTACTGCAATGGTCGAATTCGATGTATTTTAAAGTTGAAGCATTGTTTTCAATTTCATCAATATGCTCTAAATTTCTTAAATAATTGAGTTCTAAATGCTTTAATTTAGGTAATGACCTACATCCTTTTAATGAATTAATGTTCCCTTGTGTAATGCTTAGTTTTTCAATTTTTTGTAAAGACATTAATTCTTCAAGGTTCTTTTGTTTCGGTTTGTATTTCCGAATGTATAGTTCTTTTAAGTTAGGACAAGATTCGAAGCCTTTAATGTTTTTATTACACTGTATGTGAAGTTCCTCTAAATTTGTAAAGCTTTCTAGCTCTGTTAAGTTTAGTGGAACTTGTGGTTCTTCTAGTGATAAAGATTTTAAGTTTTTTAATTTATATAGGGCTGAATAATCAGTAATATATATACTACTAATGTGTAAGCTTTCAATTTGCGGGCAGCGTTCAAGAAAATTAATATGGTGCAAACTATACCTAAGATCATTAATGTAAACATCAGTAAAGTTGTTTGTATTAATGAAGTTTACGTATTCATCCAGTCTGTTTTCATGGATTTGTACTGTGCCATCCATAACTAAAAAGTTTTGCGGTTTCTTTTTGATAGATATTTGTAAAGGATTCATGTATTGAAATATTTCTGTCTTGTTTTCTAAAATAGTTTCAATACTTCTTTTGACAGTTGGAACATTGTCTCTTTGTTTGTAAGCTATTAAGGTTGACTTTATTTCTGACGGATCTGTTAATAAAATTTTTGGAGCCATTTCATGTAGTACATCTTCATTTGCAGGTATACAGCTAACCATTGCATCAAGTGCTATTAAACTTAAAGGGTGTCCTTTTGTTAGCCAAGATTTAATTCGTCTCCAAGTTAGTTGTGATACTGCAGCTAATCGCGCCCAATCGTTATGAAATGATACTGCATGTTCCTCTATCCAATCTAATGTTTCTGAGGATTGAAAAGAATGCAGACAAATGAAGGAAGTGGTCGGAAGCTCACTTTTTAATACTGTTTTTAGCCTTTCTATTACTAAAGGAAAGGCTTCTTCAAATGGTAAACAATAAGCTGCAGCGTGAGAAAGAGGTGCAAGTAAATCTTCATCAAATGCCTTCCACAGTTTTCTTATCCAATCTGAGGCGAATTCTCCTAGTATACATATAACAATCTCAAGTAATCTAGTTTTAATTACACCATTCATTGTGTTTGAAAAGCGATTTATAACAGCATCTAGTACTTCGTTTTGATCGTACCTATTAAGAGCTTCAATTTCTGCTTCTTGAAGAAACCATCTAGTCATGGTGTAATCAAGTAATTCCTCTAAACTAGAGCGAACTTCTTCTAAAGTGGGGACGGGTGTAAGTTTGTGCTCATTCATCTCTAATTTTGGTTGCTTCGCTTTACCATCTTCTTCATAAAAACTATCATGCAAATAATATTTATAAGGTGAGTGAATCATTACAAGGTGGTACCATTCTTTAGGATGTAAAGATAACGAAATAAGACGCTCATGACATTGGTTACATAATTTATAAGGTTGATTTGCTTGATCGGATTCTTCTATTTTATATACTGGATCATGTTTGCAAGCTTCACATAATTCTACTGTTTTTTTCATTGTTTTCTCCTTGCATATTGTGAATATTAGTATTTTTAATATAGCATGGGATAAGTCGAGTATGATTAGAAAGTTTTTTAGAATGAAAGGAAGGAATGGAAAATGCCATTGAATATGTAACGTTATACATAGTACATTAACAAGAGGGATTAATTTTAAAAGGAGGATGGGGAATTGCTAGATAAGGCAGGGGCTTTAATAGATAATCATGTGTACACAGAAGAAGAGCAACAAAAACTATACAAACGAACGTTAATAATCGTCAGCATTTCACAAATGTTTGGCGGTGCAGGACTAGCTGCTGGTATTACAGTGGGAGCACTTCTTGCGCAGCAAATGCTTGGAACAGATGCATTTGCAGGATTACCAACTGCTATGTTTACATTAGGATCGGCATTCGCAGCTTTCATAGTAGGGAAGCTTTCGCAACGATATGGACGCCGGATAGGTCTTGCAACAGGGTTTATAGTAGGCGGATTTGGAGCAATTGGTGTTGTAATGGCAGCTTTAACAAATAGTATTATTCTTTTACTTATTTCTTTACTTATATATGGTGCCGGTACAGCCACGAATCTACAAGCTCGTTATGCAGGTACAGATTTAGCAGATAAGAAGCAGAGAGCAACGGCTGTTAGTATTACGATGGTAATGACGACTTTCGGTGCAGTTGCAGGACCAAATTTAGTAGGGGTAATGGGAAGTTTTGCTCATTCAATTGGAGTTCCTAAACTTGCAGGTCCGTTCATACTATCGGCAGCAGCATTTATACTGGCGGGTCTAGTTCTTTTTGTTATGCTTCGTCCAGATCCTTTGATTATTGCTAACATAATAGAAAGATATAAACAGGAACATACATATAAAGGACAACCAATAACAGAAGAAGCGAAAGAAAATAAACGAGGTATTACAGTTGGAGCAATCGTAATGATACTTACGCAAATAGTGATGGTTGCGATTATGACGATGACGCCAGTTCATATGGGACACCACGGTCACGGTTTAAGTGCAGTAGGACTTGTGATAGGTTTTCATGTAGGTGCAATGTATCTTCCATCTCTCGTTACAGGAATGTTAATTGATAAAATTGGCCGAACTACAATGAGCATAGCTGGTGGAGTGATTTTACTTGCAGCGGGTGTCATAGCTGCGATAGCGCCAAGTGATTCTTTATTATTATTAATCGTTGCTCTGTCTTTACTTGGGCTAGGATGGAACCTCGGATTGATAAGTGGTACAGCACAAATCGTTGATTCCACAACACCGTCTACACGTGCTAAAACACAAGGGAAAATAGATGTTTTTATTGCGCTAGCTGGAGCTTCTGGTGGAGCAATGTCAGGTATGGTAGTAGCGAATTCAAGTTATGCGGCATTGTCATTGGCTGGAGGCGTGTTAGCGTTATTACTTATTCCTGTTGTGATATGGTCTCGAAAAGGGGCAAGAAATTAAATGAAAAAGAGGTTCTAGTTACTGACTAGAACCTCTTTTTATACACTTAAATTAAATTCCACTCTACAATAAGTCCTAAATGCGTAAGTCCGCCACCAAATCCGTATAGTAAAAGTGTGTCTCCGTTATTTAACCTTCCTTCTTTTATAGCTAAATTTAAAGCGAGTGGAATGGTGACTGAAGAGGTATTCCCCATATATTCCACGCTCGTTAATGTTTTTTGTATTGGAATTTGAGATTTTTCGCAAATAGATTCAATCATTCGTAAGTTAGCGCTGTGGGGTATGAACCAGTCTATATCATCTACTTGCATATTTGCGGTATGTATTAAATCTTTTATGCCTTTTGGCACTGTACGTGTTGCCCATTTATATACTTCTCTTCCATTTTGAACGATTTTTTCATTTGTTTGCAGTGGTGTGCCATTCATAGTAGTAGATAAGTTTGTTCTATATAGATGAATGCCGCCATCACCGTTTGTTCCCATGTGAGCAGCGATAAAGCTTGGGGTGTCTTCATCTCTTTCTAATAAAATAGCTCCAGCACCATCACCGAATAAAATACAGGTCGTTCTATCGCTATAATCAGTAACTTTAGATAATGTCTCTGTCGCTACGACAAGTACTTTTTCATGTGATCCAGAAGTGATTAAGCTATTACCGACGTGTAGTCCATATGTAAAACCAGCACAAGTTGCATTTAAATCAAAAGCTAGTGTATGAGGTATGTTGAAGTATTGTTGTATTTGGCAAGCAACACTAGGGAAAACGTAATCAGCAGTAGTAGTAGCGACAATGATACAGTCGACATCTTCTAAGTTTTTCTTATATGTTGTACATAAATTTTTAATTGCTTTAATGGCTAAGTTTGAGGAGTATTCTTCGTCACTAGCGATTCTTCTTTCCTTTATTCCTGTTCTTTGTACAATCCATTCATCATTCGTATGGACCATCTTTTCTAAATCGTTATTAGACAATATTTGATCTGGAACATAAGTACCAATTGCAGTAATACGAGATTTAGAATGCATAGGAACATCTCCTAACTTTTATTTTTTATAACCTGATACTAATATTAGGTTATAAAAATGTCAATAAAGATTTTTGTTGTATTAAAACGATAATACTTAACTTACTATGAAGGAATTTGGCGAGTGCTGTAAAAATAATATACGAGAAGTTTCTAAAATTGATAATTGCTTTTGTTATTTTTATTGTGAGAAAAATTCGCAAAAAATGACGATTAAAGTAAAAATATAAAGATTTTCTTTAGTGTGATATAGGTTGTTAAACCTTGTGAAAGCGAATTACTTATGCTACACTTTATGTAACTTAAAATGAACGGAGGGGCTTCCTTTGATCTTAATCAGATTACGTCTCAATACTTTGTGCCAATAATTGAATAGCGCTCAAAGGCTCTGTCTGTGTACAGAGTGAACGGGATTGGTCTGCCTATTTTAAAGGAACCCTTTATTAAGCTTATATGTGAAAAAGAGGGAGGGACGAATACGCCCTCTTTTTGTTTTGCCTTTATAAATAGAATGGGATTGTATAAGTGAACACTTACTGTGGATACGTATACAATCTTGGGACTTTTTGACTATAAAATAGGATGAAAGCATAGCTTTCTTCTATTTCTTTGGTGAACCCTTATCCGTTTACGAAAACACAGGCAGCGACCTGTGTTTTTTATTTTACGTAATCGAAATGGAGGAATAAATATATGGAAGAAGTATTACAAAGAGCAGTTTTAGTTGGAGTAAATGTAGGTAATGAAGATGATTTTGCATATTCGATGGAAGAGTTAACAAATCTTGCGGAAGCTTGTGATGTAGAGGTAATTGGGCAAGTAACGCAAAATTTACAACGAGTAAATCCATCGCATTATATCGGAAAAGGAAAGATTGAAGAAGTTGCAGCGTATGTACAAGAAATAGATGCGAATATGGTTATCTTTAATGATGAATTATCTCCTTCACAAATTCGAAATTTAGAAGAGGATTTAGATTGTAAGGTAATTGATCGTACCATTTTAATTTTAGATATTTTTGCGCAACGTGCGAAAACGAAAGAAGCACAGCTACAAGTAGAAGTAGCACACCTTCAGTATATGATGCCTCGTTTAATCGGTCTTCGTGAATCGTTAGGGAGACAGAGCGGCGGCGTTGGTACGAAAAATAAAGGTGTCGGTGAAAAGAAGTTAGAGTTAGACCGTCGTAAAATTGAAGAACAAATTTCAGTTTTGAATAAAGATTTAGAAGCGCTCGTTGCCCAGCGTCAAACGCAGCGAAAGCAGCGTAAGAAAAATGAAATACCTGTTGTAGCATTAGTAGGTTATACGAATGCAGGAAAGTCAACGACGATGAATGCAATGCTTGAAATTTATAATGGTACAGAAGAAAAACAAGTATTTGAAAAAGATATGTTATTCGCGACGTTAGAAACATCTGTACGAAATATTGATTTGCCAGATAATAAATCATTTTTATTAACAGATACAGTTGGATTTGTAAGTAAATTACCACATCATCTTGTGAAGGCGTTCCGTTCAACGTTAGAAGAAGTAGCGGAAGCAGACCTACTTATTCACGTTGTAGATTACGCAAATCCAAATTATGAACAATTAATTGATATTACAAATGAAACGTTAAAGAAAATTGGAGTAGAAAATATTCCAACGATCTATGCTTATAATAAATCAGATATGGTAGATGTTGAAATTCCGAAAGTGCAAGAAGATCGCGTTTATTTATCAGCGAAGAAACATGTTGGAATTGAAGAACTTGTAGAAATGATTCGCTCACACATCTATAAAGAATATACGAAGTGTGAAATGTTAATTCCATATGATCAAGGACAGGTAGTTTCGTATTTCAATAATCATGCACACGTTTTATCTACGAGTTACGAAAACGAAGGTACCAAATTACAAATAGAATGTAAGACGAGTGATTACGAGAAGTATAAGCATTTTGCAATTTAATGTAAGAGGCAACCCAGTATGTGATTGGGTTGTCTTTTTTTGTACTGTTTTACCGCTGAAAGTTACAAGGATGCAAGCCAATGACGGGAGTTAAGTTATATTTCTGGAAAAAGAAATGAAAGCAGTATAGAATAGAAATGTTTCAAAAGTCAGAATTTATTACACCTACTGTAATAAATATATATTTTGTACAGAAAGGGGAGATTCACATATGCAGGCAGTTTCACACAAAAAAACTGTAGAAACACCGACAATATATCGAATTTTATTTGCGATTAGCTTTGGGCATTTTTTAAATGATTCGATGCAAGCAGTTGTGCCGGCGTTGTTTCCTATTTTGGAAAAAACGATGAATTTATCCTATATGCAAGTAGGGTGGATTGCGTTTGCATTAAATATGACTTCATCGATTATGCAACCGGTGTTTGGTATGTATTCAGATAAGAAGCCGTCACCATTTTTATTACCACTCGGCATGTTTTCAAGTATGCTTGGAATGATTGGACTCGCGTTTGCACCAAACTTTATTATTGTTATTATTTCTGTTTTATTTATTGGTTTAGGTTCCGCGGTCTTTCATCCAGAAGGCGCTCGTGTTGCGTATATGGCGGCAGGTGCAAAACGAGGGTTAGCGCAAGCAATTTATCAAGTTGGGGGAAACACGGGGAATTCTCTAGCTCCTATTTTTACAGCGCTAATTTTCGTTCCACTCGGTCAAATTGGTTCATTAGGTTTTACAGCATTTGCAGCAGTAGGAATTGTATTATTAATTTTCGTATCGAATTGGTACAAAAATGAATTAGCAACCGGTGCTGTAAGAAGGAAGAAGAGGGCTGCACTTGAGGCGGAAAATGCAATTGTAAGTACACACATTAAATTCGTTATTATACTTCTTGTTTTTCTTACTTTTGTACGCTCTTGGTACGGTGCTGGTATCGGGAATTTCTATCAATTTTACTTAATAGAGCATTACGGTTTATCTATAAAAAATGCCCAGTATTTCGTATTCGCATTTATGATTGCTGGTGTGTTAGGAACTTTCTTCGGAGGACCGTTAGCAGATCGATTTGGTAAGAAAAATATCATCGTATTTTCAATGTTAGGTTCAGCGCCACTTGCACTGTTATTACCACATGTCTCACTTGTGTGGGTCGTACCGTTATTTTTATGTATCGGTTTTATTAGTTCAAGTAGTTTTAGTGTAATTGTTGTATATGCACAAGAGCTTGTACCTGGAAAAGTGGGAATGGTGTCAGGATTAATCGTAGGTCTTGCGTTTGGACTTGGAGCATTAGGTGCTGTAGTTCTTGGGAAATTAGCAGATATATATAGCCTGCAATTTATTATGCTATTATGTAGTTGTCTACCATTAATTGGACTCACTTCATGGTTACTGCCAAGTGATAAGAAAACGATAGAATAGGGGATGCGCTATGAAATTGTGTGAAAACGTTACGGAATTAATAGGAGATACACCTGTCGTCCGATTATCTAAATTTATTCCGGAAGACGCAGCAGATGTGTATGTGAAACTAGAAATGTTTAATCCATCGCGCAGTGTGAAAGACCGTGCTGCTTATAATTTACTTCACGTTGCAGAAGAAAATGGTCTCATCAAACCAGGAGATACAATTATTGAACCGACAAGCGGGAATACAGGGATTGGTTTAGCGATGAATGCAGCAGCTAAAGGGTATAAAGCGATTTTAATTATGCCAGATAATATGTCAAAAGAGCGTATTAATTTATTGAAAGCATACGGAGCAGAAGTAGTTTTAACACCAGCAGAACAAAGAATGCCAGGAGCAATTGCGAAGGCGTTAGAATTGCAAAAGCAAATACCGAATAGTTTTATTCCGCAACAATTTGAAAACCCAGCTAATCCGAATATTCACCGTTATACGACTGCGCTTGAAATTTACGAACAAATGGATGGAGAGCTGGACGCTTTTGTTGCAACGGCAGGAACAGGCGGAACGATTACAGGGACTGGTGAAACGTTAAAAGAGAAATTACCAAACTTATATATTGCAGTAGTGGAACCGAAAGGATCACCCGTTTTATCAGGTGGTGTGCCAGGTCCTCATAAACTAGTAGGAACAAGCCCAGGGTTTATCCCGAAAAACTTAAATACAGAAGTGTATAACGAAATTATTCAAATTGCAGACGAAGAGGCTTTAACGACAATGAGAAACTTAGCTAGACAAGAGGGATTATTAGTTGGGCCGTCTTCTGGAGCATCTGTTTATGCTGCAATCATGATAGCGAAACGTCTAGGCGCTGGTAAAAAAGTTTTATGTATTGCGCCTGATACAGGTGAACGTTATTTGAGCATGGGGTTATTTGAATAAAAAGGATAGAAACACCTTAATAGTGAATAGCTGCTATTAAGGTGTTTGTTTTATGGAATGAAGAGGGGGAGAAGAACAATGAAACTATTAAAACCAACCCATGAATATAGTGAGCATATTACAGCGTATAGACACGCGTTTTTACACTCAGGGGAACAACCACATGGAAGTAGTTCTTTACAAAACTTTGATTCTCTTGATGAATGGTTTGAAAAAGTGAGTAAACAAGAACTAGGAGAAAATTTACTAGCTAATCGAGTGCCATCTAGTCAGTTTTTAAGTTTTGAAAAAGAGGAACTTATAGGTTTTGTGAATATTAGACATAGATTAAATCCAGAATTATTACGGGAAAGCGGTCATATTGGATATAGTGTCCATCCAAATAAACGTCGCCACGGTTACGCTACGAAACAACTACAACTTGCATTAGCTGAAGCGCAAAAATTAGGATTGCAGAAAGTATTAATAACTTGAGATAAATCCAATATCGGTTCTGCTAAAACGATTCAAAAGGTTGGCGGTGTGTTAGAAAATGAAATAGTTTCTTCTCGTACTGGTGAAGTTATTCAGCGCTTTTGGATAGAAATATGATGTAGTAGGAATTTGAAAAGGTAATGCAAGCTGTAATATCGAAATAGATAAATGAAATATAGGGGATTACTGCAATTTTAGGGGGAAATGAAATGGGATTAAAAGAGAAAGCAATAGAGATGTCAGAGATCTATAGGCAAAATCCGAAAGTAGAAGCCATTATTTTAGCGGGTTCAGTAGCTAGAAAGCTTGAAGATGAACATTCAGATATAGAATTACATATTTTATGGTCAATACCGCCAGAAGATGAGGATCGTAGGGCCCCTATTCATCATATTGATGGGACAATATTATCGTATTATCCGTATGAGGAAGAAGAATGGTCGGAAACGTATTTAACGAAAGAGGGAATTAAATTAGAGATTAGTAACTTTTTAACAGAGACAGTAGAGAAAGTGATTTCGGATGTGGTGGATCAATATGATATAAGTTATGAAAAACAATGTATTGTATCATCCGTTCATGATGGTGTTAGTTTGTATGGAGAAGAGAAAGTGAATGAATTAAAAGATAGAGTAGTGGTATATCCAGATGAACTAGTAAAACGAATGATTTCAGAAAATCTATGGTTAAGTAATCGTTGGCACAATCGAAAGGCGCTTTTAAAACGGAAAGATTGGCTTATGCTTTATGATGTTATTTGCGAAGTACAAAGGAACGTATTCGGTGTTTTATTTGGTTTGAATAAAATGTATGTACATCATCCAGCGTTTAAATGGATGCCTAATAATGTGGAACGAATGACTATTAAACCTGAAAATTTATATGAACGTATGGCGGACACATTAATAGGAAGTCCAGAAAATAGTGTGCAGGAGTTAGAGTTGCTAATAGAAGAAGTGTTGCAACAAGTTCATACATACGCGCCAGGAGTAAATGTGGATGAGCAAGAAAAATCGATTTTTTATTTTGTGAAATAGAAAACAGTAATAAGGGGGAAGTTATGGTTTTTTTTAATAAGTTTTTTAAAAAAGTTGAAAAAGTAAATGAGCAAGAAGCCACTCTTCATGAATTAAGTGAAGAATTGTATGTTGAATCACCGGTAGAGGAAGCGACTAGTTACTGGGTATCAATGGCACAAAATATAATTGTTAATGCTGTAAAGGCGGCTGACAATGATGTGGAACGTGCCTTCGTATTATTGAATTTGAAGAAAGGTGAGGCTTCATTTGATATTTTCTATCAAATAAATGGGCAATTGTATTTCTGGGATCAGCTAGAAAATGAGACGATAAGAAATAGAATTCAGAACGAGTTGTTACCGCAAGCTCCAGAAGTTTCAAATGCAGTAAATGAGCAATTTCATGAAGCTGATCACCCTATAATTTCGTTTGCGCAATTGCAGTTTGAATGGGAAACGAAAGCCTGGTTTTCACATATAATTTGGGAAGATAACCTTGCTGCTCAATTGCCCAAAACTCAAATTCTAAATGAATGGTTTCGTGTAATTAAAGAAGAAACGAAAAATAGACCACTGGATAGTGATGCGAAATTTTCTTGGTATCCATCAAACTCTTAAAAAATTAATACAGAGAGACAGGTTATGTTTCTAGATGATTTGTATTATTGAATAAGTATCAATAATACGTAATTCTTTTTCTATTGCCTGTTAGAATTCGTTATGTACTAATCCACTTGTTTTCTAAACTAAAAACTTATATTTCGAATTTTGAAATAGATTGTAATACATAAAAATTCGAAATATAAGTTGACACTATTTTTAATGTGTGATAAAAATGATAGTAATCAATTCGGAAAATAATATTTGGGCAATGAAAGGGTATAGTAGTGAATATCTCCCTATTTCAGAGAGCTGATGGTTGGTGTGAATCAGTATATAGATTATTCATGAAGTTCGTCCTGGAGCATCTTTCATAAATCTCGCATTATGAGGAAATGAAAGACGGTAGTTTATACCGTTATCAAATAAAGTGGTGAAGATTTTTTCACAACTAGGGTGGTACCGCGATATTTATCGTCCCTACGTATTTACGTAGGGACGTTTTTTATTTAGGTCCTAACTTTGGTGTGTCTTCATAACTAGGGTGGTACCGCGATATTTTATCGTCCCTACGTTTTTGCGTAGGGGCGTTTTTATTTAGGTGGTTTCTTAGTGTTCTTCACAACTAGGGTGGTACCGCGATATTTTTGTCGTCCCTACGTATTTACGTAGGGACGTTTTTTTATTAGGGAGGAAGTGAACGTATTAGAAAAGAGTATTGATAGAACAATATAAATACCGAATTGTAACAAAGAAAAAGAGATAGAGAGGAGATTAACAAATGAATTCACAGCAATGGACATCGAAATTAGGTTTCGTATTAGCTGCAGCAGGTTCGGCAATTGGTCTTGGAGCGATTTGGAAATTCCCATATATGGCCGGCATTGGAGGAGGCGGAGCGTTCTTCCTAATTTTCATCGGTTTCACATTATTAATTGGTTTACCGCTATTATTAGCTGAATTTGTTATTGGAAGAAGTACACAAAAAGAGGCTGTCGATGCATATAGAGAGATTGCTCCTAAAACGTTATGGCCTTGGTTAGGTAAATTAGGAATTGTAACATGTTTCATATTACTTTCTTTCTACAGTGTTGTAGGAGGCTGGATTTTATTATATTTATGGAATGCAATTACAGGTAGACTATGGGAAGGAAATGGAGCATACGAAGCTACGTTTGGTGAAATCATTTCCAATCCATATTTAGCAGTTGGATCACAGCTATTATTCATCCTTATTACTATTTTCATCGTAAGTAAAGGTGTACAAAATGGTGTTGAAAAAGTAAATAAATATTTCATGCCAGCATTATTCGTTTTATTCTTTGTATTAATCGTTCGTGCACTTACATTAGATGGTGCTGGAGAAGGCGTTCGTTTCTTCTTACAACCTGATTTCTCACATGTAACATCAGAAGTTATATTATACGCAATGGGGCAATCGTTCTTCTCATTATCTGTCGGGGTAGCCGTTATGGTAACGTATAGCTCATACTTACCGAAAGAAGAAAGCTTACCACGTTCAGCATTTTCTATCGTAGCCTTAACTCTTGTTATTACATTACTTGCAGGACTTGCAATTTTCCCAGTTGTGTTCGCATTTGGAATGGAACCATCTCAAGGGCCGGGACTATTATTTATCGTGTTGCCAGCTATTTTCAGTAAAATGGCGTTCGGAAAATTATTCTTCATTGTTTTCTTATTACTATTCTTCTTCGCTACGATTACATCAGCAATTTCGATGTTAGAAATTAGTGTTGCATCGTTAACATCAAAAGGTAAAGGGAAACGTGAAAAAATGGCCTTAATCGTAGGGTTATTAATCTTCGTTGTTGGAGTACCATCAGCATTATCATTCGGTATATTAAGTGATCTGAAGATTTTCGGAAAGACAGTCTTTGATTTAGCGGACTATGCAGTAAGTAACGTTTTAATGCCACTTGGTGTATTATTAGTTTCTATCTTTGTTCCTTTAAAAATGAAGAAAGATGTATTAATGAAAGAGCTAGGTGTAAGTAAAAATAAAGGTTATAAACTATTCGTATTATGGTTATTCTTACTTCGTTATATCGCACCAATTGCGATTATTATCGTATTCTTAAATGTACTTGGCATTATATAAAAAGAAAGGTAGCGTATCATACATAGATACGCTACCTTTTTATTTTGCTCTTTTTTGCAATTCATTTACTGTTACGAACTGATAGCCCTTCTTAGATAAAGAATCTAAAATACCTTCAATCGTTTTAAAATTTTCATTAGACTCATCATACATAGAATGCAGTAAAATGATAGAACCTGGTTTTACATTTTTATTAACATATTCAATTTTATCAGCCGCAGATTTATAAAAAGTATCGGGCTCAAGATCCCATATAATCGTTTCGATATTATTTTTATTTAAATAATAGGGTAGTCCAATTAATTTTTTTCCGTTAGGGGGCCTAAAATCAATTTCGTCTGTAAATCCTGTTTGGCGGATTAATGAATTCGTTTTTTCTATTTCATCCTTAATAAAAGAAGGTGTTTTGAAAACCATTCTATTATGAGAATATGTATGGTTTCCAAGTTGGTGCCCAGATTGCGCGATAGCTTCTCCTAACGATAAATTTTGCTCTAATTCATTTCCAATTAAAAAGAAAGTAGCTTTAGCGTTGTATTTATCTAGTAGCGGTAATATTTGTTTTACATTGTTAGTAGGGCCATCATCAAAAGTTAAAGCAATCACTTTTTCATTTGTTTCTACGCGTTGTGTTAAATCTCCAAATAATTGAAAGCTTCTTGCGTTCATCAATTTGTATGTTCCGAATAATGCCGTGATAATAAAGAATAGTGTAACGATTGTAATGATAATTTTTTTCTTCATAATGTAACCTCACAATGATTTTTAATTCAGTTAAAAAGTATTATATCAAACTAAGTAATTTCGTGCTTTAAGAAGGGTGTGGATGCAAGGAGAAGGAATTTATCATATAATAAAATGCAAAAGGTATATTAGGAGGTGTTTATATGGCGATTATAATTCAATTGCCAGACACTGCAACGTCTCATGCAAAGCCAAGTATGGAAATGGCGATACTTTGCGTGAGGTAGACAAGTAATATACAATCGCCTATATGAGCTCGTATCATTTTTTATATTTGGCTTTGCACCTTATTGAAATGAACCATAAAAAATAAGGGGCGAGCAGAAATGAAATACGTAAAAGCTAATGCTGTTTTACCAGAGAGTTTAATTACTGAAATTCAAAAGTATATACAAGGTGAAACAATTTACATTCCGAAACAAGAAACGAAACATTATAAATGGGGTACACGATCTGGCGGAAGAAAACAACTAGATGAAAGAAATAAAGCAATTAAAGAAGCGTTTAAAAGTGGGATTGCTATTCATCAACTTGCAGAAGAATATTTTCTTTCTGGGGAAACGATTAAAAAGATTGTGTATTCTAAATAAGAGGAAAAGAGTCTGATTCATATATTACTTTGAATCAGACTCTTTTTGTTTTATGTGTATTGGATATATGAGGTGTGAACGGGCATGATAATAGAAAAAATGTGCCGTTTTTTTATTAAATGGTATACAGAGCACTTGAAAAGTAGAAAGGTGAACATATATGAATCATATTGGACAAATAACGATAGAGCTTTTAGTTGGTTTTTTTGTTCTATTAATTGCTACAAAAATATTAGGGAAAACACAAATATCTCAGCTAACGCCATTTGATTTTATTTCTGCAATCGTCCTAGGTGAGCTCGTTGGAAATTCAATATATGATCCTAAAATTAAAGTATGGTCTATTTTATATTCAGTATTTGTTTGGGTAATTTTAATTTATACTATAGAAGTGATAACACAAAAAGTAAGAGGAACAAGAAGGTTTTTTGAAGGGTATCCTTCAATTATTATTCGTAACGGAAAGATTGATCGTGAACAATTAAGCGTAAATCATTTGGATATAAACCAATTACAACAAATGCTTAGGCAACAAAAAGATATATTTTCAATCCGAGAAGTTGAATATATGATATTGGAACCGAACGGAAACATAAGCGTTCTGAAAAAAAGTAAATACGAATCTCCTACTATAAATGATTTAAGTTTAAAACATAAGCCTGTATACTTACCAATTTCATTAATTAGTGATGGAAAAGTAGTTAAGGATAATTTGAGGGAAGCGGGATTTGATGAAGGATGGCTTTATAAACAAATAAAGCAAAAAGGAATTACTAAATTTGAAGACGTATTATATGCGGAATGGAAAACAGATGATGGCTTCTTTTGTCAGGAAATGCAGCGGTAGAGAATAAGTGATATATGTAATATTTGTTTCTAAGTTATCTTTTACATATCAAAAAACGTAATCATTGTATACAATAAAACTAAATCAACAATTTGTATGGAGTGATAAAGATGGAAGCGTTTATTAGAAGTGATCAATATAATTTTATAAAATCACAAGCTTATATTTTAGCAAACGGGCATGCAACGGCAAATGATAGAGGTGTAATTCAAGCGTTAAAATCGCTTGCGATTGAAAAGATAATACATGTATTTGAGAATTTAACGGATGAACAGAAAGAGTTAATTGATACGGTATTAACAGTTCAAAATAGAGAAGATGCAGAATCATTTTTAATGAAAATAAATCCGTATGTAATTCCGTTTCAAGAAGTTACAGCACAAACATTAAAAAAATTATTTCCTAAAGCGAAAAAGTTAAAACTTCCTGATATGGAAGAAATGGATATGAAAGAAATATCTTATTTAAGCTGGATTGATAAGGGGTCAAGCAGGAAATTTATTATAGCGAAAAATGATAAAAATAAATTTGTTGGTCTGCAAGGAACGTTCCAAAGTTTAAATAAAAAAAGCATTTGTTCGTTATGTCATGGACATGAAGAAGTAGGAATGTTTTTAGTTGAAATTAAAGGCGATGTACCAGGAACTTTCGTTAAAAAGGGAAACTACATTTGCAAAGATGGTGTAGCTTGCAATCAGAATATGAAATCGCTAGATAAATTGAACGATTTTATTGAACGCTTGAAGAAATAACGAGAAAACCTCTAGTATTTAAACTGGAGGTTTTTATTTTTTGAAGAAGTAAAATAAGCTTTCTTTGTAAATGTAGATTTATAATGAAATTTGATAAAAATATCTATTATGATACAGTTGCTTATATGCAAGGAGGTAAAACATGGATTACCTTTTATCGAAAGAAAAAGTGAAGCGATGGCCCAAAGATATGATAGCGGCGGGGCGTTGTCATACAGTTGGCCTGAAATCGGATGGCACGGTAGTAGCGGTGGGCCGGAATAAAGAAGGGGAATGTAATGTAAGTGGCTGGCGAGATATTGAAGCAGTCGCAGTGGGCAATGTTCATATGGGAACGAACACGGGTAATGCTCATAC
>NZ_QNUB01000009.1:0-131431 GCF_008042345.1 Bacillus sp. AR8-1 | reverse complement strand
GTACTGCGGTAGCAGTGGGTTGGAATAAGCATGAACAATGTGATGTAAACGATTGGCATAATATTGTAGCGGTTGCGGCAGGGTGGCGTCGTACTATTGGCCTGAAATCACGGTAGTAGCGGTGGGCCGAAATAAAGAAGGAGAATGCAATGTAAGCAGTTGGCAAGGTATTGTGGCAGTCACAGCGGGTGACTGGCATACAGTCGGTCTTAAATTGGACGGCACATTGACGACTGTGGGGAATAATCGATATGGTCAATGCAATGTAAGTAGCTGGCGAGGTATTGTAGCGGTCAAGGCTGGGTATCTTCATACTGTTGGTCTTAAACGAGACGGTACGGTGACAGCAGTGGGGAATGATAAACATAACCAGTGTGATGTAAGTGGCTGGCGAGATATTGAAGCAATAGCGGCTGGTACGAATCATACAATCGGACTTAAATCAAACGGTACCGTGGTGGCAGTGGGTTGGAATGAGTATGGTCAATGTAACGTAAGTGATTGGAGAGATATTGTAGCGATAGCGGCTGGTTGTGCACATACAGTCGGACTAAAATCAGACGGCACGGTGATCGCGGTAGGTAATAATGAATTTGGCCAATGCGATGTAGGTAGCTGGCGCGACATTCGGTTGCCTGGCAAATAGTCAATTTACAATAAATCATTAGTAATATTATTCTATTTTAGGAGTAATTATGGAATAGGATATGTAGAAAATAATTAAACTTAAATCTGCTGAATAAGAATCTCTTTTGAAAAGGGATTCTTATTATTTTTCATAAAATGAGGGTGTAAATGGAATTTTTGAACAAATTTTATTTCAAAATTACAGTAGAAGATATAAATTAAAAAGTATAGAGGAGATAAAGGAATGCTTAAAAGGTTTTTACTTTTTTTACCGGATGTTTTACTTATATGTATCGTTCTCTACATAATGTACACAAATTCTTTTAGTTTTGGACAGATGCTAGTAATTTCCATTGCAATCGGAATTATTGGTGGTCTTGCTATTAGAATTTGTAAGGATGTATTCACGTATATAAGATGGACAATTAAACAAAGAAAAAATTGAATATGTTTAATAGTTATTAGGAGGGAATGAAATGACTAAGAAAAAGAATAGAGTGAAAAACGAGATAGTACTTTGGTCACTAACAGCAATTGTTCTATTAATTGTATGGTACTTTTATCAAAAATAAAAACGCATCGTACTCAAAAAGCACGATGCGTTTTTATTATTTCTTTTGCCAATTTTCTTTTATAAAGTCTTCACGACCAGATTCCTTTTGCTCAGTAGCATATTTCTCTGGATTCTTTTTATAGAAATGTTGGTGGTATTCCTCTGCTTCGTAAAAAGGTGCAGCAGGACGAATTTCAGTCACGATTGGATCTTTAAACATACCGCTTTCTGCAAGAGCTTGTTTTGATTTTTCAGCAAGCCCTTTTTGTGTTTCGTTATGATAAAAAATAGCGGTACGATAAGATGGACCACGGTCAAAAAATTGTCCGCCATCATCAGTTGGATCGATTTGTGGCCAATATAAGTCTAGTAATTTCTGATAAGGAAAAATAGAAGGATCGAATGTAATTTGAACAACTTCTAAATGTCCAGATGTTCCAGCTTTTACTTGTTCATATGTTGGGTTTTCTACATGACCTCCTGCATAGCCAGAAAGTACTTTATGAATACCAGGAAGTTCATCAAATGGTTTTACCATGCACCAAAAGCAACCGCCTGCGAAGGTTGCGAGTTCGTATGTTTTTTCGGACATTGCTGTAATCCTCCTAAATGTATATGTTTTATATAGTATTATATAAATTGTTTTATTGCGCAATAAAAAAGATTTGAAAATATATGTTTTTTATAAACAAGATCCTCCGCTCACATCAATTAATTGTCCAGTAACCCAACGGCTGTCTGGAGAAGCAAGGAATGCAGCAGTATCGGCAATGTCTTCTACTTCACCTAAGCGATTGAAAGCGGAAATAGTAGTAGCGTACTGCTTCATCATTGGGTCGCTCAAGAGTTCTGCATTCATATCTGTTTTAATAAATCCTGGAAGTATTGCATTCACCGTTATTCCTCGTGCTCCAAGCTGTTTTGCTAGCGTAAAAGTCATTGTATTAATAGCGCCTTTCGTCATACTATATGCAACAAAATCAGGTAAAGAAATGCGGGTGGCAGCGGATGAAATATTAATAATTCGGCTATTGTCACGTAAACGTGGTAGTGCTAGTTGAATGATAAAGAATGGAGCTTTTGCATTTACTGAAACCATTCTATCAAAAAATTGTTCAGTCGTTTCTTCAATAAAAGCACCAGGACCAATGCCAGCATTGTTTATTAAAATATCAAATTGTGTTTCACCAGTGCGCATTTGTAATTCAGTATCTAAAGCGTTATAAAGGTTTTCTACACCGTGTAAGGATTCTAAATTTGCGCCGATAGAAAAAGCTTGGCCACCATCTGATCGAATTTCATGAACAGTTTCTTCAGCTTCATCTTTTCGATTACCGTAATGAACAGCAACCAATGCACCGTCATTTGCTAAACGTTTAGCGATTGCTCGTCCAATTCCTCGGCTTGCTCCTGTAACTAACGCTACTTTCCCTTTTAACATAGTTTCCTCATCTCCTCATAAACTTTATAAGTTTTTCTTTATGTAGTAATGCAGACATACTTAAGTAATATATGAGTGTATGTAAGTAATGCATTCCAATTTTGATTTGAGAAAAAATAAATAGAATGAATTTTGATTTTTTTTGAAAAAACATGTTGACAAGGAAAAGAACAACGTCCTATAATACGTGTAACAAATAAAAGTTAATTAAGAATTTTCTAACTTTATATGTTGTATATGCAAAGAAGAGGAAAGTAGATGATTATGATCGTTTCAGAGAGCTACTCCAAGGCTGTGAGGGTAGTAACAATCGAATCATTGAAGATCACCTCGGAGCATCGCTTGCGAAAGGGAAACTGAGTAGAGGGCGGCGGCATCGTCTCCGGTAAAAGGACGGAGGTCTGATTGGACCTACAAAGCTTATATTTCGTGAGAAGTATAAGGAAGCTGAGTGGTAACGCGAAACTCTCGCCTCAGCAATCAAAGCTACTAAATTGTAGTAGTTGATTGCTGAGGCGAGAGTTTTTATTTTTAAAAATAGAAGAAGAGAATGCGTAGAAGAGGAGAGTAAATGATAAAGATTGTTTCAGAGAGCTGCCCCGAGGCTGTGAGGGTGGTAACAATTCACTCATTGAAAATCACCTTGGAGCACTACTTTTGAAAACTAGTAAAAAGTAGCGGGGTTGTTCCCGATAGAAAAACAAAAGTCTAATTGGACTTGCAGAGCTTATATTTCGTGAGAAGTATAAGGAAGCTGAGTGGTACCACGATTCCCTCGTCTCAGCAATGGATTGCTATAAGTATGTAAGTAATCGATTGTTGAGACGAGTATATTTTTAAGGTTTATATACTGAATATTCTGTTAAAAATACTCATCTCAGCAATCGATGTAGAAATAGATTGCAAAAAATAGAGAAAAAAAGAGGAGCGATGTGAGATGGGAAACCAGTACATTTACATGAATGGGGAATTTGTAGAAAAAGAAAAGGCAGTTGTTTCAGTATATGATCACGGTTTTTTATACGGAGACGGTGTATTTGAAGGGATTCGTAGTTACGGAGGAAATGTATTTTGTTTAAAAGAACATGTGAAACGATTGTATGAATCAGCGAAATCTATTTTACTAACAATTCCAATGACGGTAGAAGAAATGGAAGAAGCAGTTTTACATACACTCCAAAAAAACGAATATACTGATGCTTACATTCGCTTAATTGTCTCAAGAGGAAAAGGTGACTTAGGGCTCGATCCGAGAAGTTGTGTGAAGCCGAGCGTAATTATCATTGCAGAACAATTAAAGTTATTCCCACAAGAATTTTATGATAATGGGCTAAGCGTTGTATCTGTTGCATCAAGACGTAATACGCCAGATGCGTTAGATCCACGTATTAAGTCAATGAATTATTTAAATAACGTACTTGTAAAAATTGAAGCAGCACAAGCAGGAGTGTTAGAGGCTCTTATGTTAAATCAACAAGGATATGTTTGTGAAGGTTCTGGTGATAATGTTTTCGTTGTGAAAGATGGAAAAGTATTAACCCCGCCATCCTATTTAGGAGCATTAGAAGGTATTACGAGAAATAGTGTTATCGAGCTATGTGAGCGACTGAGTATTCCGTGTGAGGAAAGACCGTTCACTCGCCATGATGTATATGTAGCGGATGAAGTATTTTTAACAGGAACAGCAGCGGAGTTAATTCCAGTTGTAAAAGTTGATTCCAGAGAAATTGGAGATGGGAAACCAGGAAGTGTAACGAAACAATTGACCGAAGAATTTAAAAAATTAACGAGAGAAAGAGGGGTACGTGTTCCCGGGCTGACGGAAAGCTTAGCGTAAATAAGGAGAGGAGTTAATGGAAATGAAGCAGCAGTATACAGCGTATGAGAAATTACAGTATGAAGAAATGACAGGCGCTGGACATGTGATTCAATGTTTAAAGAGATTAGGTGTAACGACCATTTTCGGCTATCCGGGCGGAGCAATCTTGCCAATATACGATGCTTTATACGAAAGTGGTTTGAAACATGTTTTAACTCGTCATGAACAAGCTGCCATTCATGCGGCTGAAGGATATGCGAGAGCTTCTGGAAAGGTCGGGGTAGTCTTTGCTACCTCTGGCCCAGGGGCGACAAATTTAGTTACGGGTTTAGCAGACGCTTATATGGATTCGATTCCTTTAGTTGTCATTACCGGGCAAGTTGCAACGCCTTTAATTGGTAAAGATGGATTTCAAGAAGCGGATGTTGTCGGAATTACAGTACCTGTTACGAAGCATAATTACCAGGTTCGTGATGTGAATCATGTATCACGAATTGTGCAAGAAGCTTTTTACATCGCCAAAAGCGGGCGTCCGGGACCAGTATTAATTGATATTCCAAAAGATGTTCAAAATGCAAAAGTCACCAGTTTCTTTAATGAAGAAGTTGATATTCCGGGGTACAAACCAGAACTTGTACCAGACAGCATGAAACTTAGAGAGGTGGCTAAAGCAATTTCAAAATCTAAGCGTCCACTTCTTTATATTGGAGGAGGTGTCATTCATTCAGGTGGATCCGATGAACTCTTCGAATTCGCAAGGGAGAACCGTATTCCAGTCGTTTCAACTTTAATGGGACTTGGTGCATATCCACCGGGAGATCCATTGTTTCTAGGGATGCTTGGTATGCATGGGACATACGCTGCTAATATGGCGGTAACAGAATGTGATTTACTACTTGCATTAGGTGTTCGCTTCGATGATCGTGTAACAGGAAAATTAGAACTTTTTTCTCCAAACTCGAAAAAAGTACATATTGATATTGATTCTTCTGAGTTTCATAAAAATGTAACTGTAGAACATCCGATTGTTGGTGATGTAAAAAAAGCGTTACACATGCTGTTACATATGTCTATTTATACACAAACAGACGAATGGCTTCAGAAAGTAAAGACATGGAAAGAAGAATATCCACTTTCTTATAAGCAAAAAGAATCTGAGTTAAAACCACAGCATGTGATCAACTTAGTAAGTGAATTAACGAATGGTGAAGCGATTGTCACAACAGAAGTAGGTCAGCATCAAATGTGGGCTGCTCACTTCTATAAAGCAAGAAAACCTCGGACGTTCCTTACCTCTGGAGGATTAGGAACAATGGGGTTTGGTTTTCCAGCAGCAATTGGTGCTCAGCTAGCTAAAAAAGAAGAACTTGTCATTTGTATTGCAGGTGACGCTTCTTTTCAAATGAACATTCAAGAACTACAAACAATTGCTGAAAATAACATCCCTGTAAAAGTATTTATCATAAATAACAAATTTTTAGGGATGGTAAGGCAATGGCAAGAAATGTTTTATGAAAATCGTTTATCAGAATCAAAAATTGGATCACCAGATTTTGTGAAAGTAGCAGAAGCTTATGGAGTAAAGGGATTAAGAGCAACAAATTCAACCGAGGCAAAACAAGTGATGTTAGAAGCATTTGCTCACGAAGGTCCTGTCGTAGTTGATTTTTGTGTAGAAGAAGGTGAAAACGTATTTCCGATGGTTCCGCCAAACAAAGGGAATAACGAAATGATTATGAAGAGGTGGGAAGAATGAGTCATACTTTTTCACTCGTTATTCATAACGAGCCAAGCGTCTTATTACGTATAAGTGGGATTTTTGCTCGGCGTGGTTATTATATTTCTTCTTTACATTTAAAAGAAAGAGATACTAGTGGTGTTTCTGAAATGAAACTCACAGCAGTTTGTACTGAAAATGAAGCGACATTACTTGTTAGTCAGTTGAAAAAATTAATTGATGTTCTGCAAGTAAATAAATTATAAGGAGTGTATGGAATATGAAAACATATTATGAAAAAGATGCAAATGTAGAGTTATTACAAGGAAAAACTGTTGCAGTAGTTGGTTATGGATCACAAGGTCATGCGCAAGCACAAAATTTACGTGATTCTGGTGTAGAGGTTGTAGTTGGTGTTCGTCCTGGTAAGTCGTATGAAGTAGCGAAAGCGGATGGATTTGAAGTAATGTCTGTTTCAGAAGCGGTTCGAACCGCACAAGTTGTACAAATGTTATTGCCAGATGAACAGCAAGCTCATGTGTATAAAGCAGAGGTAGAAGAGAATCTTCGTGAAGGACAAATGTTACTTTTCTCACATGGATTTAACATTCACTTCGGACAAATTAATCCGCCAAGTTACGTAGATGTAGCGATGGTCGCGCCAAAAAGTCCAGGTCATCTCGTTCGCCGTGTATTTCAAGAAGGAAATGGTGTTCCAGCATTAGTCGCAGTGCATCAAGATGCGACGGGAACAGCGCTACATGTAGCACTGGCGTATGCAAAAGGTGTAGGGTGTACACGTGCGGGGGTAATTGAAACGACATTCCAAGAAGAAACCGAAACGGATTTATTCGGTGAGCAAGCTGTACTTTGCGGCGGGGTAACTGCACTTGTGAAGGCCGGGTTCGAAACGTTAACGGAAGGTGGATATCGTCCTGAAATTGCATACTTTGAATGTTTGCATGAATTAAAGCTAATTGTTGACTTAATGTACGAAGGTGGATTAACGACTATGCGCCATTCTATTTCAGATACGGCAGAGTTTGGAGATTATGTAACAGGATCGAGAATTGTTACAGATGAAACGAAGAAGGAAATGAAGCGTGTTCTGACAGAAATTCAGCAAGGTGAATTTGCGAAGAAATGGATTTTAGAAAATCAAGCAGGGCGTCCGACGTATAACGCAATGAAAAAAGCAGAACAAAATCATCAATTAGAAAAAGTGGGAGCAGAGCTTCGTGAAATGATGAGCTGGATTCATGCACCGAAAGAATTAGTAAAGAAATAGAGTAAGAGAGTATAAATGAAAAATATGTAAGAGGGGATTTGACAAGATGAGAAGTGACATGATTAAAAAAGGTTTTGATAAAGCACCGCACCGTAGTTTATTAAAAGCAACTGGTTTGAAAGATGAAGATTTTGATAAACCTTTCATAGCGATTTGTAATTCTTTTATTGAAATTATTCCAGGGCATAAACACTTGAACGAGTTTGGGAAACTTGTAAAAGAGGCAGTTCGCGCGGCAGGTATGGTACCATTCGAATTCAATACAATTGGAGTTGACGATGGTATTGCGATGGGACATATCGGTATGCGTTATTCTCTTCCAAGTCGTGAAATTATTGCAGATTCAGTAGAAACGGTTGTAAATGCACACTGGTTTGACGGCATGATTTGTATCCCAAACTGTGACAAAATTACACCAGGTATGATGATGGCTGCACTACGTATTAATATTCCGACTGTGTTTGTTTCAGGCGGCCCGATGGCAGCAGGAAAAACATCTAAAGGGGAAGTTGTTGATCTGAGTTCCGTTTTTGAAGGAGTAGGAGCTTATCAATCTGGGAAAATTTCAGAAGAAGAATTAAAAGATATTGAAGATCATGGCTGTCCATCTTGTGGCTCTTGTTCGGGTATGTTTACCGCGAACTCTATGAATTGTTTATGTGAAGTGTTAGGTTTAGCTCTTCCTGGTAACGGGAGTATTTTAGCAATTGATCCAAGACGCGAAGAGTTAATTAAACAAGCAGCAGAGAAATTGAAAATTTTAATTGAAAGAGATATTAAGCCGCGTGATATTGTAACAGAAGAAGCAATTGACGATGCTTTTGCACTTGATATGGCGATGGGCGGATCAACGAATACAGTATTACATACGCTAGCACTCGCACAAGAGGCAGGACTAGATTATGATATGAACCGTATTGATGCAGTTTCAAGACGTGTACCTCATTTATGTAAAGTAAGTCCAGCCTCAAATTGGCATATGGAAGATATTGATCGTGCGGGCGGGATTAGTGCAATTTTGAAAGAGATGAGCCGGAAAGAAGGAGTACTTCATCTTGATCGAATAACTGCTACTGGGCAAACATTAAGAGAAAATATTGCTGAGGCAGAGATTAAAGATAAGGAAGTTATTCACTCTCTCGAAAACCCTCATAGTGAGGAAGGAGGATTGCGTATATTAAAAGGCAACCTTGCGAAAGATGGAGCAGTTATTAAAAGCGGTGCAACAGAAGTAAAGCGTTTTGAAGGACCTTGCGTTATTTTTAATTCACAAGATGAGGCACTTGCTGGCATTATGCTTGGGAAAGTGAAAAAAGGAGATGTAGTTGTCATTCGTTATGAAGGACCAAGAGGTGGCCCTGGTATGCCAGAAATGTTAGCACCAACATCAGCAATTGCTGGAATGGGATTAGGTGCTGAGGTTGCATTATTAACGGATGGACGTTTCTCTGGAGCTTCACGTGGAATTTCAGTAGGACATATTTCACCAGAAGCAGCAGCTGGCGGGATGATTGCACTTCTTGAACAAGGGGATATTGTATGTATTGATGTTGAAGAACGCTTACTAGAAGTAAGAGTGAGTGATGAAGAATTAGATAAGCGTAAAAAAGAATGGAAACGACCAGAACCGAAAGTAAAAACTGGCTGGCTCGGACGTTATGCACAAATGGTAACATCGGCGAATACAGGGGCTGTCCTGAAAATCCCACATTTTGATTGAGCCAATTTAAAAGAGATAAGGATGATATATAATGGTGCAAAAGGTAAAGGAGAGAGTGAAAATTGAAGATATCTTAATGGCTCATAATTGCCTGAAAGATATCGTTATTAAAACACCGTTACAACGTGATACAGTTTTATCTGAGAAATATGATTGTGACGTTTATGTAAAACGAGAAGACTTACAATTAATTCGCTCTTTCAAAATTCGTGGTGCGTACAATTTAATTCAAAGCTTACCGAAAGAAAAATTACAAAACGGTGTTGTTTGCGCAAGTGCTGGTAATCATGCGCAAGGAGTTGCTTATACGTGTAATTTATTGAAGATTACGTCAAAAATATTTATGCCCACAACAACACCGAAACAAAAAGTATCACAAGTACAATTTTTCGGTGGTGATTTCGCAGAGATTGTATTAGTTGGTGATACATTCGATAGCTCTTTCCAAGAAGCACAGCGCTATTGTGAAGAAAATAAGATGACATTTGTTCATCCGTTTGATGATCCGTATGTTGTTGCAGGTCAAGGGACAGTGGCAGTTGAAATTATGCATGATATGGAGAAATCAGTTGATTATATCTTTACAGCAATCGGTGGTGGTGGATTAGCATCAGGAGTTGGTACATATGTAAAAGGTGTTAGTCCTACTACAAAGGTTATTGGTGTAGAGCCAATGGGAGCTGCATCTATGAAAGAGGCTTTTCTTCAAAATGAAAATGTAGCATTGGAGAAAATAGATAGCTTTGTTGATGGGGCAGCTGTTAAAAAAGTAGGAAAGTTAACATTTGAAACTTGTAAAGATGTAATTGACGATATTATTTTAGTACCAGAGGGGAAAGTTTGTACGACGATTTTAGAACTGTATAAGAAAAATGCGATTGTAGCTGAACCGGCTGGTGCACTCTCTATTGCAGCGCTTGATTTATATAGAGATGAAATAAAAGGTAAAACAGTTGTATGTACGCTAAGTGGTGGAAATAATGATATTGATAGAATGCAAGAAATGAAAGAGCGTTCGCTCATTTATGAAGGACTGAAACATTACTTTATCATTGAATTTCCGCAGCGTTCAGGTGCGCTAAGAGAATTTCTTGATAAAGGATTAGGACCAGAAGATGACATTACGCGCTTTGAGTATATTAAGAAACATAATAAAGAAAATGGTCCAGCATTAGTCGGCGTAGAATTAAAACATAAAGAAGATTATGAGCAATTAATTACTCGCTTTAAAGAAAATAATATTCAATTTATGGAACTTAATAAAAACCCTGTTTTGTTTGATTTGCTTATTTAATAGAAGGAAAGAGTTAGAATGTAAATAAAAAAGATAGATACAAGCGAGGGAATATAGTGCTTGTTCTATCTTTTTTATAGTTAAACTAGGTACTCATTAAATTCAAGAAGAATAAAGCTAGCTAACCAAAAGAGTATCGCAATACGAATGATTACATACATTGTAAATTCAAAAGGAGTAAGATTTCTCTCTCGCTTTATTTTTTTAAATAGTCTCACAGAATAAAAGGAACATAAAAGTAGAACTGCTATAGAAATTTTATAAACGTTCTCTAACAAACTTACATTTTCTAATAAGTCTTTCAGCATGTTTATCACCTATTCTGTAAAGTATATTACAGAGAAATAGATTTTGAGCTGTCTAGTTTCGTTTGTTTTTTATTTTCCCTGTATCATCAATTTCTACATCAGTTGAAATTGTTTGTAAATATTGAAGAGCTTTTTTCTTTTCTCCCTCATTTACAGGGGAAACTTGGTTGTTGCGAATGATATAAGGATTGAATGACATTTGGACATCCTTTCCTTTAAAAGTTAAAGTTAATACGCCAGTTTCAGCGCTTTTCCCATTCACATAACTCGGGAATAAAAAGTTACCTAATGAGTAAGCGATAGGAACTTTATTATAATACTCAAACCCTTGTAACCAATGTGGATGGCTTCCGACAATTGCGTTAGCTCCTGCTTCAACCATTTTAGGTACATATTGCTTTTGGTATTCTACCGGACGATTTGATTTTTCAACGCCCCAATGCATATAGACGATTAAATAGTCTGCATCTTGTTTTTGTTCTTTAATTGTTTTTGTTACAAGATTTAAATCATAGCCATTCGCAACGCCAGGTTTATTCTCACCAGCTACCCAATTAGAATCAGGCATAAATCGAACGAAGGAAATAAATTTAAACTTTTTCCCTTTTACGGTCATTTCTCGTGCTGTATATGCATCTTTCGCATTTTTTCCGGCTCCAGTGTAAGGGAACTTTAATTTTTCTACGTGAGAAATCGTATCTAATAATCCATCTTGCCCATAATCAAGTGTGTGGTTATTCCCAATATTTACGATGTCATATCCAGTATTTTTAATAGCTTGTAGTGTAGATGGATCACTTTTAATCCAAAACAGTTGCCCAGGTGCTTTCTTTTCTTTCGTTGTAAATGCCGACTCTAAATTCACAAAAGAAATATCAGCTTTTTTTATTTCTTCTTTTACATGTTGGAATGGGTAATCAGCCCCATTCTTTTCGATTATAGGACGTAATTGCCAATCAAACATTGTATCACCAGAGAAGGTGAGTGTGATTTCTTGGTCTACTATTTTCTTTTCGCTTTTTGAAGCGGTTTTACTAGATTTGTTTTGCAAATCGGGTTTGTCTTTTGCTTTTGAAATAAAAGAGTAATTGATTAATAAAACAATCGGTGTAATGAAAAAGGCTATTAACAAAAATCGTTTTAGTAAAGTTTTCATATATACCTTCCCTTTTAATATTATCCCGCAATTAAATTAACACTGAATCTATTAAAGGTAATTAAAGTTACAAAAAATAGCGGGTTATGTAGTGGAAAACATTTGTTAATATTCTCAATATTAAGTTAACATATAGATAACCTGTAAATCAATGTATAAACCAAAATATAGAAATAAAGAATTCGAAGGGTGAAGAATGAGAAATGGTTATATTAGGAGCAGTTGTAAATGGGATTTGTATTATATTTGGTACTTTACTTGGTAAATTATTTAGTAGGATTCCAGAAAGTATGAAAGGGACGATAATGCACGCAATCGGTTTAGCGGTTAATGTGCTTGGGCTTCAAATGGCATTAAAAAGTGAAAACTTTCTTGTTGTCATACTGAGTTTAGTGATTGGTACGGTAATTGGAGAATGGTTACAATTAGAAGCAAAGTTAAAACATTTAGGGGATTGGCTAGAAAATAAAGTTGGATCGAAAGGGAAAGGTAGCATATCAGAAGGTTTTGTAACAGCTACTTTAATTTTTGCAATTGGCGCGATGGGGATACTTGGTGCACTTGACAGTGGGATTCGCGGAAATCATGATATTTTATTTACAAAGGCGATTATCGATGGATTTATTTCTATTATATTAACGACAACTCTAGGAATTGGCGTAGTATTTTCGGCGATTCCAGTTGTTTTATATGAAGGTGGTATTGCAGTTTTTGCAACACAAATTAATAGTTTTGTCCCGAAAGAATTAATGAACCAATTTATAGTGGAGATGACGGCTACGGGCGGCATTATGATATCTGCTATTGGATTGAACTTGCTTAGTATTATTAAAATCAAGGTGGCAAATTTACTTCCAGGTATATTGGTAGTGGGTGTAATTGTTTCAATTATTTATGGTTACGGTTTAATGGATTATTAACCAACTTCATTTAGTGGGAGTTGGTTTTATTATGAAAAAAATGTGGGATTGTAGTGATTTTCACTAGAAAATAGCGGGTTTTGTAGTAAATCTTACATATAAAGCAAATTACTAAACTTTTTACAAGAAAGGGTGTAGAATGGGTATCTAAAGAAAGAAGGTGTGAAAATGGCCAGCTGGAAACGGAATTTAATGATTTGTTGGCTAGGTTGTTTTACCACTGCAGCCGGTATGAGTTTAGTAATTCCTTTCTTATCTTTTTATATTGAGGAATTAGGAGTAACTGGCACTTCAAGCATTGCACAGTGGTCGGGACTTGCATTTGGTGTAACATTTTTAATGGGTGCGATCGTATCACCAATATGGGGGAAGCTTGGTGATATACATGGACGGAAATTGATGCTTATTCGTGCTAGCCTTGGTATGGCGATTATTATGACGCTTATGGGATTTGTAACGGATGTGTATCAACTAGTCGCACTAAGATTTTTAATGGGAGCAGTATCTGGTTTCCTTTCAACAGCGATGACATTTATTGCAGCAGAAACTCCGAAAGAACATTCAGGTTGGGCGATTTCCACAATTTCAACTGGTGGTGTGAGCGGTTCGTTACTTGGCCCGTTACTTGGAGGTTATTTGTCTGAGTTAATTGGAATGCGTCATGTCTTTCTTGTTACAGGAGCTTTTTTATTCCTTTCCTTTCTCATCGTTTTTTTCTTTCTGCATGAAGAAAATCACTCTGCTCAAGCAAAAAAAACACAGCCGAAAAAAGTATGGACGATGGTCCCAGCGAAGCATTTAATTATTAGTTTATTTGTAACAACATTTATTATTCAACTTGCTAATATGTCAGTTCAACCAATTGTTACATTGTACGTGAAAAATTTAGTAGGTCCTCATACTGCACATATTGAAACAATTGCGGGTGCAGTTATGTCAGCGACAGGATTAGCAGTTATTTTGGCAGCACCAAGACTAGGAAGATTATCAGATCATATCGGTCCTCAAAAAACGTTAGTTGTAGCGTTATTTGCAGCAGGAATTATTTTTATCCCGCAAGCATTTGTAACCTCAGCTTGGCAACTATTAATTCTTCGATTTTTATTAGGTATCGCACAAGCAGGATTATTGCCTTCCGTACAAACTCTACTAAAACAACATACACCAACCCATGTTACGGGACGAATATTTGGATATAATCAGTCGTTTCAGTTTTTAGGAAATATGATTGGGCCAGTGCTCGGGGGACAAATTGCAGCGCATGCAGGCTTCCAATATGTTTTCCTCTCTACATCATCACTATTATTTATTGCGTGTATTTGGGTTTATTTTCATAATAAGAACGAAGAAGTATCAGAGAAACAACGTTTGGAAGTTAGTTAACTAAGTGAATGAAAAAGAAAAAGGATGAAGCAACATGTGCTTCATCCTTTTTCTTTAAAATCGAAGACAGAGATAACTTAATGTACCAAGCTCATAACTACGGTGAATGACTTCACCGCTATTCTCGCCACTTCCCATTGCAATAAACAAAGGAACAAAATGCTCTGCTCTTGGTACGGCTAATTGTGCATGAGGAGCATTATTCTCCCAATTAAACAATGCATCTTTATCGTTATTCTGCATATGTTTAATAATCCAATCATCAAATTCAATTGCCCATTTTTCAGGTGTAGTTTGATTCCATTTCAGTGCTCGTAAATTATGAACGGTAACGCCACTACCGATTACTAAAATATCTTCTTGTCCGAGTCCTTTAAGTGCGTCTCCAATTTCAAATTGTTCTTTTGCAGAAAGGAATGGATTTACTGATATTTGCACGACAGGAATATTTGCTTCTGGATACATGCGGTGCAGGAGTGTCCATGAACCATGATCTAAACCTCTGGTCATATTATGATGGACTGGAATACCTTTGTTTCTAAATTTTGTTTCTAACATAGATGCAATGCTAGAAGAGCCTTTCGCACGATATTTGATTTCGTATAACTCAGGGGGGAAACCTCCAAAATCATAAATTGTTTCATATTCGTTATCTGATGAGGAAATCGTTAATACTTCAGTTTCCCAGTGAGCAGTGAAAATAACAATTGCTTTCGGTTTATATGTTTCTCCAAGTGTTTTTAAAAATCGTGTATAGTCTGTATCTTGAATAGCGAGCATAGGCGAACCATGTGCTAAAAATAGTGATGGCATCATAATAGTAGAAACCTCCTAAAAATTATATAATTACTTTATGTAAGTAACTATATAATTTTATTTTTGGTTCGTCAAGAGATTAGTTTGAAAGCAAGTCTGAAAAATACATCATTTGTCATAATGAAAGCAATTACATATAATATAAAATAAGAAAAGTGAATGGATATTCATTTTTCTTAAAGGTATACATAATAAATTTGGGGGCTGACGAAATGAATGTACAGGAAAGTTTCGTTACGGCATTGGATGAATCGGAAATTTATTTGCGTAAATGGTTACCAGAAGGAGATCCGAGAGGAATTATTCAGATTGCACATGGCATGACAGAGCATGCAGGGGTGTATACAGAATTTGTAGATGCTTTATTGGAAGCAGGTTATGGTGTTTATGCGCATGATCATAAAGGACATGGGAAAACAGTAAAAAAAGAAGAAGATTATGGTCATTTTGAACCAAATATAGGGTGGAATCAAGTTGTATCGGATGTTATCTTTGTTTCAGAAAGGATAAAAGAAGAACAGTCAAGTCCTTTGTTTTTACTTGGACATAGTATGGGTTCTTTTTTATCAAGACGTGCTGTACAACTTAGGGGTGAACTATATGATGGATTTCTAATTTCAGGAACAGGTGGAAATCCAGGGCTTTTAGGAGCTATTGGTCATAAAGTAGCAACAATCGAAATGAAATTGCGCGGGGCAAAAACGAAAAGTCCAATGTTAAACTTTTTATCTTTTGGAAACTTCAATTCGAACTTTAAGCCAAATCGTACAAAATTTGATTGGTTATCTTCAGATAATAATCAAGTTGATAAATATATTGCGGATCCGTTATGTGGTTTCATTTGTACGACGAGTTTTTACCGAGAATTATTTTCTGGAGTATTAGAAGTAAATAAACTAGAAGAATACAAGAAGACGCCAAAGAATCTTCCAATACATATATTCTCTGGTGATCGTGATCCTGTTGGCGATATGGGGAAAGGTGTAAAAGAAGTATATGAAAACTATAAAAAATGTGGTGTGAAAGACGTGACACTACGTTTATATGAAAATGGTAGACATGAAATGTTTCATGAAGTAAATAAGGATGAAGTATTTAAAGATTTAATTTCGTGGTTAGATGCGCATAATAAATAATCCCAAACTGTTTGTAGTTTGGGATTATTTATTATACAGAAATAGGGGCAATAAATTCTTAAATTCACTTTACTTAATAAAAAATAAATCTTATTCTATAGTCGTTCAAAAAATAAAGAAATATTGTATGAGAGGAAACCTCACTTTTCTGAAGTGAGGTTTTTTGTAGTAACGAAGTAATAGTGAATAAAACTAATTTTAAAAGTAACTTAAAATCAAACTTTTTATAAAGCAACAGATGCCTGTTCATAATAGTAGTATAATAGTGAATGAGGTGTTAATAGAATGGAAGATAGAACGTTAGGTTTATTACTAGATGTTGTTGGGGAATTATTTTCAGATGAAATTTCAATTGCTGTTTCGAATACGAAAGAATATATTTACTATCGGCCAAGTAAACGAATTGATTTAAAGATTAGTGTCGGGGATCCTATAAAGGAAGGAACGATTGCTCATAAAGCGATGGTGATGAATCAAAAAACCTCTGAGTTTATTAATCGGGATGTTTTTGGTATTCCTTATCATGGAATGGCTGTACCATTTTCAAACAATGGAAAGCTTGAAGGGTGCGTAACGGCAATTTATCCAGCTTTAACGGATGGAAAGTCAGTTGTTACTTTAAAAACAACAGACGGCTGGATTCCGGTTCCTTTTTCAAAGGTTATGTATTTAGAGGCTAAAGATAAAAAGACGTATGTGAATTCAGAAGAGTTATCAGGAACACATAAATACTCTCTGCAAGAATTCGAATACTTGCTTCCGAAAGATTCATTTATTAGATGTCACCGTTCGTTTATTGTAAATGTTAATCATATTAAAGCGATTTATCCTGATACCCATTCTACTTTTGTACTTTCAATGGATAATGGTGAGAGAGTACCAGTTAGTCAATCATACGCTAGTTATTTCCGTAAACTTCTAGGATTCTAAATTTTTCTGCTTTAGAACCTAGATTTGCTGTTCTGTCTGAATTTTCGGCATTGTATACTAAAATCCCTATTTTGATAGTGTTAATGTGTAAAATAATTATGAATATTCAATGAGAGAGGGATTACATATGGAGAACAATTTAGATAGAATCAGAGATCAACGTCTAAAAGATCGGGTAGTTACACCTGAAGAAGCAGCTTACTGGATTCAAAGTGGAATGACTTTAGGCTTAAGTGGGTTTACACGTGCAGGTGATGTAAAAGCAGTCCCATTTGCGCTTGTAAACCGAGTTAAGAATGATGAATCTTTTAAAGTAAATGTTTATACTGGGGCTTCTTTAGGATCGGATGTAGACAAATTATTTGCTGAGGCAGGAATTTTAGGGAAAAGATTACCTTTCCAAGCTGACGCGACTATGCGAAAAGGAATTAATAACGGAGACTTTTTATTTGTGGATCAACACTTGTCTCATACAGCAGAGTTACTCCGTGCTGACGTTCTGGATATAGATTTCGCCATTTTGGAAGCGGTTGCGATTACAGAGGACGGAATGATTATTCCAACCACTTCAATTGGAAATTCCTTAGCGTTTTCCTTAAATGCTAAGTCTATTATTATTGAAATGAATATGGCTCAATCCGCGCAATTAGAGGGGCTACATGATCTATATGAACCAGGTAAACAAGGGGAGAGGCTTCCAATTCCGCTTGTGAAAACAGATGACCGAATTGGAACAATCGGTATTCCAATTGATCCTGAAAAAGTAAAGGGAATTGTGTTTACGAATCAATTGGATTCGCCATCGACAATTGTTCCTCCGGATGAAGAAACTGTTATTATGGCACAGCATTTAATAGAATTCCTTCGAGAAGAAGTCAAAGTAGGCCGATTAACAAATCGTTTAGCGCCGTTACAATCAGGAATTGGTTCAGTGGCTAACGCCGTATTGCATGGAATGTTAGATTCAGAATTTGAAGATTTAGAAGTATATTCCGAGGTTTTACAAGATGCAGTTTTTGATCTTATGGATGCTGGAAAAGTCAATTTTGCTTCTTGTTGTTCTATCACGCTTTCTGAAGAGAAAATGCAACAAGTATTTTCTAACTTTGAAAAATATCGTGACAAATTAATGATGCGTCCACAAGAGATTTCCAATCATCCTGAAATTATTCGTCGCCTTGGATTAATCTCAATTAATACTGCATTAGAATTAGATATATACGGAAATGTTAACTCTACTCACGTTTTAGGTACAAAAATGATGAATGGTATTGGTGGGTCTGGTGATTTTGCAAGAAATGCTCGCTTAGCTATCTTTGTTACTAAATCGATTGCGAAAGGTGGTAACATTTCAAGCATCGTTCCTTTCGTTTCTCATGTAGACCATACTGAACATGATGTAGATGTTATCGTCACTGAACAGGGGTATGCTGACTTAAGGGGACTTGCGCCAAGAGAAAGAGTGGAACTTATTATTGAGAATTGCGTACATCCAATGTATCGTGCCCAGCTACGAGCTTATTACGAAGAAGCAAAAATAAGAGGTGGACAAACTCCTCATATTTTAGAAAAAGCTTTTTCTTGGCATACGAACTATGCTAAAAATGGAACAATGCTTGAAGCGGTAGTAGAAACTGTATAGGTTTGTATCGTAAGAAATAGTAAAACGAATGAGTGAGCTTGAAGATTAAATTTTAGAAAAAGAGAACGCCAACTTTTAGGGATGGCGTTCTTTTTCTTTAAAAAAATTGTTGAAAATCGTACTGATTATAATAAAGATTTATAAAATTAATTTCTAATTTATGGAAATTAAAGGTTTTTTTGAAGTGCTTTCCGAATCAATTTAGTAGTGTACATATTGAAAGTGAGGAAAAAGAATCATGAAGATAAGAGAAGCATTATTAAGTGAAGCAAATGAATTAAGTGAACTCGCACTACATTCAAAAGCAACGTGGAATTATAGTGAAGAATTCATACTTGCTTGTAAGGAAGATTTAACAATTACGGAAGAGTACATAAAAAATAATTTTGTATATGTTTTAGAAAACGATAATGCGAAGATTGGTTTTTTCTCATTTTTACGTAATGATAAAGCTCTCGATTTCTTGTACATTCATCCTCATTACAAAGGAAAAGGTTACGGGAAAATACTTTGGGAGTATGTAATAGAAAAAGCCAATGAACTAGGATTAAAAAGTTTTACAATTGATAGTGATCCGAATGCAAAAGGATATTACTTGAAAATGGGAGCACAGTTAATAGGAGAGACACCATCAACTGTCTTTAAGGGTCGTGTACTGCCTCTTTTGAAATATGATGTGTAAAACTATTAATAGTAGGGGAAGATTAGAATGGATGATGTAAAGGAAAAAAGAATATATGAAGCACTAATAAAATCGTGGTCGATTGAAACGAGTTCAAAGTGGACAATTGAAAACCCAGCAAAGGGACAATGTGGTGTTACAGCTCTTGTCGTTCAAGACATATACGGAGGAGAAATTAAAAAGACAAAAGTAAGAGAGGTATGGCACTTTTATAACTTTATAGATGGGCAGAGATTTGATTTTACAGAGTCTCAATTCAATGGGAAATTGAATTATATGGATGAAAAGTCAAATCGGGAAGAAGCATTTGCAGATACAAATGAAAAACAATATAGCATTTTGAAGGGAAAAATAACGAAAGAATTAAAATTATCTTTTGACTCTTAATCTTTAATAAGTTACTATAATGGTGGTAACTTATTAAAGGGAACTTCATAGAGTTGAAAGGGGAAATACTTTTGAAAACAACTTATGTAAACGCTACAATTGTAACGATGAATGAACAAAACGAAGTGATAGAAAATGGATATATCATTGTAGAAAATGATCAAATTATAGATGTAAAGAGCGGAGAATTTGCAAATGATTTTGAAGTAGATGAAGTAATTGACATGAAAGGAAAGTGGGTTTTACCAGGGCTTGTAAATACACATACACACGTTGTAATGAGTCTCCTAAGAGGTATTGGAGATGATATGTTATTACAGCCATGGCTTGAGACGAGAATTTGGCCACTGGAAAGTCAATTTACTCCCCAAATTGCGGTCGCTAGTACGGAATTAGGATTACTTGAGATGGTAAAAAGTGGTACAACATCATTCTCTGACATGTTTAATCCAATTGGAGTAGATCAAGACGCAATTATGGAAACGGTATCAAGGAGCGGGATGCGAGCTGCTGTTTCAAGGACTTTATTTAGCTTCGGAACGAAAGACGATGAAAAGAAAGCGATTGAAGAAGCTGAGAAATATGTGAAGCGTTATTATAAAGAAAGTGGCATGTTAACTACGATGGTTGCACCACATAGTCCATATACATGTAGTACAGAATTGTTAGAAGAGTGTGCTCGTATTGCAGTAGAGAATCAAACAATGGTTCATATCCACCTTTCTGAAACAGAGCGTGAAGTACGTGATATTGAAGCACAGTACGGAAAACGTCCAGTAGAATATGCAGCGAGCTGCGGATTGTTTAAACGCCCAACAGTTATTGCACACGGTGTAGTATTAAATGATGATGAGCGTGCATTTTTAGCAGAACATGATGTTCGAGTAGCTCATAATCCGAATAGTAATTTAAAACTAGGTTCTGGTATAGCGAATGTAAAAGCGATGCTAGAAGCAGGAATAAAAGTAGGAATTGCAACAGATAGTGTTGCATCTAACAATAATTTAGACATGTTTGAAGAAATGCGCATAGCGACTTTATTACAAAAAGGTATTCACCAAGATGCAACAGCATTACCAGTTGAAACAGCTCTTTCTCTTGCGACAAAAGGAGCTGCGGAAGTAATCGGGATGAAACAAACAGGGTCACTAGAAGCTGGTAAGTGTGCTGATTTTATTACGATTGACCCGTCTAACAAGCCGCATCTACAACCAGCAGATGAAGTGTTATCACACCTTGTATATGCTGCGAGTGGTAAAGATATAAGCGATGTAATTATTAACGGAAAACGTGTCGTTTGGAATGGTGAATGTAAAACGTTAGATGAAGAGCGTATTATATTTGAAGCAAGTCGTTATAAACGAGGTTTACAAAGATAACTTTTTTAGGCTGTGGAGAGAATCTTCTCCACAGCCTATTTCTAATTTGTAAACCTCACTATATTTTTTAAAACTTTGCAACAGAAGTGATAATGCTAACACTACCCAAAAAATTAGATGTTGACGCTAGTTTTAGAGTACATTGATAGTTAGGACATGTATTTATTTTTGGTTTTTAATAAACTTATTGTATTATTGTGTATTAAATGAACTATTAAGGCGATTAAAGGTAAAGCAGCTCCAATGAGTAAAGTTACTTCACTATTAAATTTATAGTAAGTATAACTTCCAATCCATGAACCAAAGGCTCCTCCCAAAAAGAAAATAGTCATATATAATCCATTAAGTCTGTTTCTTATCTCGGGATTCAAACCAAAGATAATTTTTTGACCTAATAATAAATTTCCTGCTACACCAATATCAATGCAGATACCTGAGATAAGAATTAAAATTATGCTAAATAGTGAATGATCTTGAACAAAGAATAATAGTACGATCGATAATAGTACGAGTGCCATTGATACATTAGTCATTGTAAAAATATAACCTTTATCTGCTATTTTACCAATAGTAGGAGTTAATAAAGCTCCAGCAATTGCAACAAAGCCAAATAATGCAATTTCATTATTTGAAAAATGTAATGGCTCTGATCTTAATAAAATTGGAATAGCTGTCCAATAAAGGCTAAATGCAGCAAATAAACATGCGTGATAAAAAGCTCTTTGTTGTAAAGGAGAAGTATTTATTAGTAGCTTTACCATAGAAGTTATTAAATTTGGATATGTCATGTTACTAGTTGAGATAACTTCATAGTTGGGTAAAAATTTTAGAATTAACAGTAATACGGTAACTAGGGTTATTAATGAAAAAAGAAATACCATTCTCCAGCCAAACCACTCTGTTATTCCGATAGATAATGGGCGAGCAATCATAATCCCAATCAATAAACCACTCATCACTTTACCCACATATTTACCTGCCTCTTCAATTGGCACGATTCTCATTGTTAGTGGAACTAACATTTGAGCTGCACAGGCCCCAATGCCAATTATAGTTGTTAATAGTAAAAAAATAATTCCGTTTGTCGAAATTAGCGTACCAATTAATGAAAAAATAGTTAGCCCGATAAGAATTCCTATTATTTTCTTACTTTTCAATAAGTCAGCGATCGGTACGATAAAAAATAACCCCAATCCATACCCAATTTGTGTCAAAGTAGTGAGCAATCCAGATAAATCAGAAGAAATGTTCAGATCTTTTGCAATGAATTGTACAATTGGTTGTGCATAATAAATATTTGCAGCAAGTGAACCACAACTAATTGCTAAAATAAATATTAGAAAATTTGTCTTTTTAGTCAATTTTATCATTCCTTTCTTTTTGGAACGTTCATTCCGAAATCATTAAAAAAGAAAGACTATAGGTCTGCAATAGTCTTATCTACTAGATGATAGGCTGAATTTTTCTCTTTTTTATATTTAGACATTACATTCAAACTATGATTTAAACTTAATAAAGAATATGCAACTAATTCAGTATCAACCTCTTGTGAAATTTCTCCTTTCTTTTTTCCTTCTTCGATAACTTGCTTAAATACTTTTTCAAGTTCATTAAAATCATTTATGAGTATTTCTTCTATGGCAGGGTCAATTTGTCCAATAAGCAGTGAAGAATTAGTTATCATACAACCTTTTGGAATTTCACCTGAATAACATTTTTCAATATGTTGATAAAAAAAGGATTTAAGTGATGCTTTTGTGTTTATACCACTAAAAAGTAAATTTCTCTTTTGAGAGCCATAATTTTTATAATGTTCCAAAACTAGTTTAAATAGTGCATCCTTATCTCCAAAGCTATCGTAGAGAGTAGATCGACTTATACCCATCGTTTCAATAAGATCTGATATATATGTAGCATCATAACCTTTTTCCCAGAATAAATGCATAGCTTTATTTAAAGCGTGTTCTTTGTTAAAATTAATACTTCTACCCAATTTATAACACCTCCATTCATGTAACTTAGTATAAATATTCCGGAACGATAAGTCCAGAATATTCGTCTTAATTTCCGAAAGTTTCGTAAAATATCCGTAAATGTTAATTTGGTATTGTGGTATTTAGATGCTATAAAATAGAAAGTATGTATTGAAGCGACAATTAAATTCGATTTTATTGAGGAAAAGTTAAGCTCCTATTAGTTTATATGTTTTTTTCGTTAAAAATCGAAAAGATTCCAAGGTAATCCATATCCTTTTAAAAGGATAGTTTTTTTCTTGAACGAATAAATATTCAAAAGAATGTCGCATCTTTCTGTTAGTATTTCTGCTATAATATATTACGCTTTATAATATTTTATATTTAAGGAGAACAACTCATGAAGCGAAAAAAGAGCCATTTAATGGTAATGGCACTTGTTACATCTTTATTATTAACAGCTTGTAATAATAAAGCGGATAAAAGTGACATAGAGGTTAAAAAACAAGTGTTAAATGTAACAGTATCAGAAGAAATTCCTTCTCTGGACACTGTGAAAACAACAGATGGTACATCAGCACACATTATGCAGAATATATTTGAAGGGTTATATGTATTAAACGATCAAGATCAGCCTACTCCAGCCATAGCAAAATCGTTTAAAAGAAGTGAAGATGGTAAGAAATATACATTTGACTTGCGTAAAGATGCAAAATGGTCAAATGGGGATAATGTAACAGCAAATGATTTTATATTTGCTTGGAAACGTGCAATTAACCCTGAAACAGCCTCTCAATATGCGTCCATGCTCTTTTATGTAAAAAATGCGAAAGAGATCAATAAGGGAACAATGCCTCTTGATGCACTTGGGGTTAAAGCGATAAATAATTATACGTTAGAAGTTGAACTCGAACAGTCAATTCCGTATTTTTTACAGTTGTTAGCACTACCTATATACTTACCACAGCATGAATCATTTTTGAAAGAACAAGGAAACAATTATGCATTGGAACCTAGTAATCTCATATATAACGGTCCATTTGTATTAGAAAAATGGAAGCATGAACAAGAGTTTCAATTAAAGAAGAATGCTACATATTGGGATCGAAAGAAAGTGAAATTAGACGAAATAAACTTTCATATCGTAAAGGATACAATGACAGCTGTAAATTTATATGAAGCCGGAGATTTAGATCGAGTACCTATTAATTCGCAAGTTGTAGACAAGTATAAAGGGAATAAGGAATTACATATGTCGAGTGATCCTGGAATTGCTATGCTTCGTTTTAATGAAAAAAATAACGCGTTAGCAAATAAAAAGGTGCGTCAATCTATTTCATTAGCGTTAAATAAAGATGATTTCGTTGCTCACTTTATTAATAACGGAGCAAAACCTGCAAGTGGACTTGTACCAGTTGGTCATGTAAATGAAGTGACTGGTAAAGATTTTAGAAAAGAAAATGGAGATATTTCCTCATATGATTTGCAAAATGCGAAAAAACTTTGGGAAGAAGCGAAAAAAGAGCTTGGGGTAGAACAAGTAAACCTAGAGTTCTTAACGTTCGAACAAGATAACGCAATACGTATGGCAGAATATATAAAAGGTGATTTAGAGAAGAATTTGCAAGGGTTAACGATACAAATTAAACAACAGCCATTTAAGCAAAAATTACAGTTAGAACAAATAGGTGATTACGATATAACTATGGCAAATTGGGGACCTGACTATAAAGACCCAATTAGTTATTTAGAGTTATTTACGACAGGGAATCCGAATAATAAAATGAATTATTCTAATGTTCGTTACGATGAATTAATAAAGAAAGCGAAAACGGATTTTGTACTAGATACGGAAAAACGATGGGAAGCGTTGCGAGAAGCCGAGCAGGTATTATTAGAAGATGCTGCGGTGGCGCCGCTTTATCATATTGGCTCAGCATATGTACAAAAGGATTATGTAAAAGGAATTGAAAAGCATCAATTTGGTGGTATTTATACTTATAAGAATGCTTATATTGCTAATGAATAAATACAAAAAACCTTACTTTTTAAAAGTAAGGTTTTTTTTACAGGGGGCAGGGAAATCCTTTGGTGGTGTTCCCTGCATATAAAGAAGATAAATGCAAAATTGTAGGTACACATTCATAAGAAGTTGCAACAAATAAGATTGAGCAGTTTGTTTAAGTAAAAAGAAGAATAGAAATATAGCATACAAGGAATAAGGAAATGTAGTACAGATCAGCATACAAACATTCTTTTTCTGTAACTATGTTTGTTTTTAATTATATAAAAAAAATATTAGATTATATATTTTGTCCTTGGTATACTTAAAAGGTAATTTGGGGTATTAAGATGATTTGATAGAGGTGTTTGTGTGGAATTATTTGAGTATTATAAAAAAAGGGGACGGTTTAAGTGTTTAATTGGGACAGGGATTTTTCTCTTTGGATTATATTGTCTGTATAATAGTTGGAGTGATGTTAATTGGGGAGAAATAATATTTATGGTTATAGCTTCGTTTGTTTTTGGGGGAATTGGATTTTGGCAATTAAGAAAAGGGAATTTATTAAAAGAGAATATAGCTAAAAATGATTTGAAGTTTTGGGATATTGATACTTATGTTTTACTAGAATTACCTCAAAATAATAAACATTACGGTTTATATACTCCCGATGGCGCCTATATAGTAGGAACAACTATAGTTCCAACTGATATAATTTCTTCAAAATTACCTTTTTTAAAAAACAAGCAAGTTGTTGGATTGGAAGCAAAGGATGGGGAAATTCTTGCATATTTTCATAGTGAAGTTGAAAACTATGATTGGGCTATTTATGACTCAAATTATAATTGTGTAGGGATGTTTAAAGAAAATATGATACAAGGATTTGGAATGGTACGTGGTTCTTTAATGAATGAAAAAGAGATGAAAATTTGTGAAGTAGAAGTTGAATTTGATTTTTTCGAAACTTCTTTTCGGACAATGGATAACCGGATATTAATAAACTGTAAAAGAGGATATATGCCTTTGGAATGGAGCGAAAGATTCGGATTAAATGTACCTATTATTAAATTAGGTAATAATATTTCTAATGCTGAAAAGATATTTGGTTTAGGGATTCTTTTCTACATTTTAGAAACAATTAAAGTAAGAAAAAGTAGGGTTTTTAATGATTAGGATTAAAAATTTGTGTGATGAAATTTTTTGAATGCGTTATTGGGATAGGGGGATATCCATGGGGAATATACAAGTTAGACCGGAAGAATTGAGAAGAATTGCAAAGAATTTTAAATATGCTAGTAATATAGAATCAGATCGTCATTTTAAAATTCAAGGGGAATTATTAAAGCTTCAAATGAGATGGGTTGGTGCTTCCAGTTTAAGTTTTTATAATGATCTACCTAGAATGAATAAAGCACATGAATCTTTTCTTAATATTATAAAGCAAATAGAAGATGAATTACTTCGTATAGCAGAGAAATTTGAAAAAGCTGATATGGAATACTCGTCTAAAAACTCTAAAAATGATTCACTTTTGATGAATTCAAAGTCAGCAGTTGAAGCGGGAGCTGGAGTAGTTGTAAAAGGAATTGGTTATGTAATTAATGGTGAAAAATATGAAAAATCACTTGTAGATGAAAAGGGAACTGGTGGTCTATTTATTAAGGGGCTTACAGTTGAAGCTGAGCCATTTGTAAGTTCTCGTACTTATGATAAATTTGATGTGAAAGATAAAAACAAGAGGGAACAAACTTTTGGACCAATGGCTGGTTTTACGGTAGCTCAAGCTGGAATAGAACTAGAGAATATTAAAGGATCTAATGTGGGAGCTGAAGCTAAAGTAGCACTTGCTACTGCAGAGTTAGGTGCTCATGTAGAAAATGGGAATTTACATATAGGAGCTGAAGCTACTCTGGTAAAATATGAGAGTGCTATAAAAATCCCACTTCCATTTTCTGATAAAAAATTACAAATTGGAGGATCGGCGTCACTTGGGACAGTCGGGGGATCTTTAGAAGCTGGAAAAAGTGGAGTGAAATTCCATGTACCATTTGGTCCTGGTGTAGGTTTATGGGGATTTGGTGGAGAATTTGCTATTAAAGAATAAAGGGGAAAATTAGTATGAATAAGAAAGTGAAAATTTTAAAATATTTTATGGTTATATTAGCTTGCATTGCAATTTTTGGGACAGTTTTACCTAATGCATTAGATCCAAATGAATCATTAGCAGGGAAAATTTCAATTGCAACTTTCGGTACAATTGGAGCTTGTTTACTATTCTCTATTATGTATTTTATTGTAAAAAAAGCTATTTTAAGAGGTGGGAAATAAGATGGGACAAAATTTAGAGTTAGAATTACTTCCAATAGGTTCTGTTGTAATGTTTAAAGATTGGGAACATCCATTAATGGTTTATGGAAGAAGACAAATGGATTCTGAAACAAAAACAACATGGGATTATGTATGTTGTTATTTCCCTCATGGTAATATTTCTTCAGAGTACAATTTCTTCTTGAATCATGAAGATATTTCTAGTGTGTTACATCTTGGTTTTATTAATGAAACAGAATTAGAGTTTCAAAAATTATTTAAAAAAGAAATTGAAGAAAAGCAGTGATTCTTTTTAGGTGTTGGTGTTTTTGAAATAGTTAAAGAATGGATTTTAATTCTCATATACATAAAAAAAGGGGAATTTCTATGAAATCATTACGTTTATTTATGATTCTCACTCTTGTTGTATTGTTAAGTGCGTGCAATACAGCAACACAAGTTACAAAGGTTCAAAAAAATGGCGAAACGACTTTGAAAATTGGTTCTCTGCAAGGGTATTACGATGTACAAACGCTTAAAGCTGAAAAAGGAAATGTGGAAATCCCTTATGAAGCAGCTGTTGAAGAAGGTACAATTTTATTACAAGTTACAAAAGATGATAAGGTTATTTATGAAGAAGAAATCACTTCTCAAAAAGAAGGTTTGCTTTCTTTTGAAGCTCCAAAATCCGGATCATATGATTTAATTGTACGCGTGAAGGGTGAAAAAGAGAAAGCAAAAGAAATTCAAATACATACTAAGCTATGAAAAAATGGCAAGTGGAGTGCACCCGCTTGCCTTTTCCATTTTCAGTTGATTCTGTTAAAACAAATGAAGTTAAAATAAGAGATGAACAAAAGAATATGTTACAACCTTGGCATGTTAGTAACGAAATTGATATCTCTCTTTTACATGATAAAAAGACTGGGTTTGATGCATTTTTATTCGAAAGAGATGTAGATGGTAAAAAGCAAGTAGTAGTATTTAGGGGGAGGGACATAAGGTGATGCTCTTTTTGGAGAAGGTGTCCCAGACTTTACTACAGATATTGATTATATATGGAGGGAAATAAGTTGAAAAGCATTGAAGTTCTAAATACATACATTGAAGGGATTTCTGTTGCAATCCCTACGTGGTTAAAACATCTAATTGAGGCAGAGGAGATACATCAAAACTATGAGAATGTACAAGCACTTGGTGCATTAAAAACAGATGCAGTGTTGTACTATGTACACCGTACGCTGCAAGTGCTAGATGGATTGCCTTTAGCTGAAGAAGCGTATCATATTATTGAAAAGGTACTAACGTATAGTGAACTTGCAAAGGTAGGATCTTTAAAACAGCGGGAGCAATGGAAGAAAAAAGGGATTAATCTATTGGTACATAATGAGGGTTCTGCTGATATCTTTAGTGACATTCAGTTTATTGAACGTGTAGAGACAAACTTAAACGCTATTGAATATTTGTTTATTCGAGATTTAATTAGAACACATGGATTAATCGGGCAGTATATCCGCGGAGAGGCTCGTTTGGACTCCCATATTGATTTAATTAACACATATAAAGAAGAATACGGAGACGTTAGGTTAAAGGAGATTCTATACTATCTTAACCAATGCATTATTGAGGGCGTATCAAAAGCTTTGTGGAGTGAAGTGAAGAACGATGTGAAGATTACAATTGATGGTTTGTTTGATGGTTATATGGAACCATTTACTTCTCGCATACATAGACTCACGCCAAAACATAAGGAGTCAGCATTTGAAAAAGATATAATTATGGGGAGCGAGAAGAGTGACGTTCAAACATTCTTATTTGATAAGGATTTATGGTATGTAGAACCGTCTATGCATGCTCTTAGCTTTGAGGATATTTGGACAGTTTTTGTTATGTTAAAGAATGAGATAGGCACTAGAAAAGTTCAGCATATACATTTCGAGAAATTGATGCAACAGCTGCATTATGATTTTAAAGGCGAAAAAAAGGACAACGTGTATCGTAAGCGGGTTATTGAGAAGTATCTACGGGAGTACCGTGAGAACGAGAAACCGAATACAACGCATGTTTCTTTTAAGGTTAAAGTCGATGAAGATATGAAGACTGCGTATGTGTCGTTTCAGTTTTCTGCTGTAGGTGAGGCGTTAATTACCTTCTGTGTAGAGGCAGAAAAGATAGATATGATGCATGCTCGGGCAAATGTGCTGCTGTTTGATTTCTTCGGGTTACGAAAGGATGCATATGATAGATTCCATAACGAAGAAGTGTATTTGGAGCATATGAATAGCTCGGCTGATGATAAACGAATTATTCTTGATTATATAAAGGGAGATACGATTGTAGATGTCGGAGCTGGTGGTGGTGTCATGCTAGACATGATTGAAGAAGAGACCGAGAATAAACGAATCTACGGTATCGATATTTCTGAAAACGTGATTGATACGTTGAAAAAGAAGAAGCAGAACGAAGGGCGTTCTTGGGACGTCATTAAAGGAGATGCAATCAACTTAAGCAGCTCGTTTGAACAAGAATCGGTTGATACGATTGTATATTCTTCTATCCTTCATGAGCTGTTCTCTTATATCGAGTATGAAGGTAAGAAATTCAATCATGAAGTTATTAAAAAGGGGCTGCAGAGTGCCTATAAGGTGTTAAAGCGAGGAGGTCGTATTATCATTCGTGATGGCATCATGACCGAAGATAAAAAGTTAATGCGGTTGATTCGTTTTAAAGATGCAGATGGAATGAAGTTCTTAGAGCAGTATGCCCATGAATTTAAGGGGCGTACAATCCAGTATGAAGTAATTGCAGAAAATACAGTCAAAATGCCTGTTAACGATGCAATGGAGTTCTTATATACATATACTTGGGGCGAGGACTCCTTCGTTCATGAAGTGCAGGAGCAGTTTGGAATCTTTACGCCAAACGATTATAAGGATTTTGTAAAGAGTATCTTTGGAGATAAAGTAAACATCGTTCAAGCTATGAACTATTTGCAGGATGGATATACAAACCATCTTAGCGAGAAAATCGAGTTTACAGATGAGTCTGGGAATGCGGTTGCGCTACCAGATAGTACTTTCTTTATGGTTTTAGAAAAGAGGCAATGATGTTGAAAACCTTTAAAAATATAATTTTAAAAAACTTAATTTAATAATCTTCAGTTAAAGAGCGTGTTTTTAGAGTAATGAAAAATTCCTAATTTCTTAATTTTATACTGAGAAACATATCCAAATAAGGTATTGGTAATTAAAACCGGGAACATTAGAACAACATCGCTAGCTGAAATTTATCGAAACTCCCCTGTGTTTCAAAACCTTCGTAATCCAGATAAGGATAAGGGGAAGTGTGGTATTTTTGAGTTTCGGTATGTTTGTGGGGAATTTCGTTCTAGAGCATATGCGATGACGGGGGATTAAATGGAAAGTGAGCCTTTTGCGTACATATTCCAAAAGCATTGCGAAAACAGAAAAAGAACATAAAAAGGGGCATGAGTAAAAGTTTACTCATAGCCCTTTTTTAATGTTTTATAATGTATAGTACTTAGCATCCTTCATTAAAAATTCACTACCTATATCTAGTGTACTAAAACAAGTTTTTTACACATGAATTCTATTAAATCGATTTTAATAAAGCGTAAAAATTCGTATCATATGGGATATCATTTTGATACATATAATTTTTTAGAACGCCTTCTTTTTCAAAACCTAATTTTAATAATACTTTATTGGAAGCTTCATTTTCAAGAAATACAATTGCTCCAATCCGCTTTAAATGAATCGTATGGAAACCGTATGATATAACCTCAGAAACAGCTTCAGTCGCATATCCTTTTCCCCAGTGTTCAGGCAAAAAGGCATAACTTATATTGGCTCGTTTATGCTCAGAAGACCAATCGTGAAAACCAATGGTACCGATAAGTTCTTTCTTGTCTTTTAATTCGATCCCCCATTTTATACCGCTTCTTGCATTGTAACTCAACTTAAAGTTATGAATGATTTGTTTCACTTGATCAACATCTTGTAACGGTTTTTGGCCATAATAGCGCAGTACATTAGTATTAGAAAAGCATTGTAGTATACGCGGTGCGTAAGTTCTCTTAAAATGAGTCGGTCTGTTTTCAATATAGGAAACATGCTTTCACTCCATTTCTTTTGAAACTAGAATGTGTTGTTATTATATAATCTAGTCTGAAAATAAAGATTATTCAAGAGGGGAGTATGGTTTTAATTTATGATAAAATTGATTGTGGAATATATTTCAAAAAGAGGTTTGTATATGGAGAAAAATTCAATTTTAATTGTAGATGATGATCAAGATATTGTTCAATTTATAAAAGTGAATCTAATGCAAGAAGGTTTTAAAGTTTTTAGTGTTCATAACGGAGAAGAGGCTTTAGAAATAATAAATAATAACAGTATTCAACTTGCTATTTTGGATATTATGATGCCACAAATGGATGGGATAGAATTGTGTAGAAGGATTAGAGAGAAACATAGTTTACCAATTATGTTTTTAAGCGCGAAATCATCGGATGTCGATAAGGTAATTGGATTTAGTACTGGGGCAGATGATTATATTGTGAAGCCGTTCAGTACAATTGAATTTATCGCAAGAGTGAAAGCTCAATTAAGAAGGTATACATATTTCAACCAAAATGCTGTCCAAGTAATGGAAAAGAAAATAAATATTAGAGGTTTAGAAATAGATGAAGCGTCGAGAACTGTAATGTTATATGGAGAAACAATGAATCTTACGAAAACTGAATATGATATTTTACACTTAATGGCAGCCGCAAGGAATCGTGTGTTTACAATTGAAGAAATATATGAGAGCGTTTGGAACGAAAGAGCCTATGAAAGTAATAATACAGTAATGGTTCATATTGCAAGATTGAGAAATAAAATTGAAGAGAATCCAAAAGAACCGAAGTTTATACAAAATGTTTGGGGAGTCGGATATAAAATTGAAGATTAGATCTTTACAGGGTATTAGGGCGAAATTTTTTTTAGCTTTCATATGTAGCATCTTGTTAGCGACTGTAAGTATAATAGTGCTTCAAATTTTAGTTGGAAATATATATAGTCATGTTAATGCGTTAGAGGAAAAATATTCATTTTTATACTTTATAGTTTTTTTGATTTTTACTACGACATACTTTGCATGTATGACAAAAACAATGATGAAAAGATTGTCTGAAATTAATAAGAACGTGAAGGAAATAAGTAATGGTAATTTTGAAGTACATATACCTATTTCAAAAAATGACGAGATTGGTGAATTAGCGACGAATGTAAATAGAATGGCCAAAAGTTTAAAAGAGTCTATCGAGAATGAAAAAAAATCACAGGAAATGAAAAATGAAATGATTAGTAATATTTCTCATGATTTACGAACGCCAGTAACATCTTTAATCGGTTATGCGGACCTGTTAGGAAATAAACTCCATTCGAATGGAGAAGAATGTGAACAGTATGTAAGTATATTAAAGCGAAAAAGTTATGAATTAAAACATCAAGTAGATGATTTATTAGAATACTGTCAAATAAATTATAGAGAGATTGAATTACATAAAGATGAAGTAGATATGAAAGCATTAATTGAACAAATCATGATTGGCTTTGTACCACAATTAGATGATGCTAATATGAGCTTTTATATTAAAAGTGATGAAGTGCTGTATGTAGAAGTTGATGTGGCACTTATAGTGAGACTATTTGAAAATATAATAGGTAATAGTATTATGTATGGAAAAGATGGAAAGGAAATTGCAATTGGAATTTCCAATAAAACAATGAATGTTGAAGTAGAAATTAAAAATTTTGGACAATGTATTCCGGAAGAGGACCTTCCTTACGTTTTTGAGAAATTTTATCGTAGTGAAAAATCACGTAGTTCTTATACTGGTGGGAAAGGAATGGGGCTTGCAATTTCAAAAAGTATAGCCGAGCTCCATCAAGGGGATCTAACTGTACGTAGTAACGATAAAGAAACAGTTTTCACTGTGAAATTACCGCAGTATAAAAAAGTAAAAAAGTCGTAAGTATTTCTTTTATATGTCGTAATTTTTACTTTGTATCATTGAGAAAAAGGATATGAGAGTAGGGATGCGACATGTGGAAGAAATTTTTATTAGTGATTATAGTTTCTTTTTTAATTATAAGTTGGATCTTAGTTTATGTAGCTAATGGTGTTACATCAGTTTTTGTTTGGTGGAGTATTCAGGCTTTTAGTTTTATTTCAGTTTTCCTCTTGGTAGGATCAGTAATAATATTTTTTTGGAAAGGCATTTTTAGAAAGCGGATAGATAGAACGCTATTTTTAATCATTCTGTTTTCTATCATTGGAGCTTGGCCTGTCGGTTGGTTTGCTAATATAGGTAGAATTGCTTACCCAGCAGATATACAATCTATGAGTCCTAAAGCAGTAGTTCGTGTTCCTTTGAATGAACGAGCATTAATAGGCTGGGGCGGTGATCAGTTAGAAACGAACTATCACGTTATAAAGCCAAATGAAAGGTGGGCATATGATATCCTCATTCCACCTGCTGAAGTGAAAAGTAGTAAGTTAGAGGATTACGGAATATATGGAGCGAAAGTAATGGCACCAGCTTCTGGGACGGTTGTATCAATTAATAATGATGAAAAAGATTTAATTCCCGGATTGGATGATTTTCAGTCAATGGCAGGGAATTACATATATTTACGGATAGATGAAACAGAGACATTTTTGATTCTTGCCCACTTAAAGAAAGGGTCCATTAAAGTTAGAGAAGGACAACGTGTAAATGAAGGAGAATTTCTTGCTCAAGTCGGTAACTCAGGAAGTTCAAGTGAGCCACATTTACATATTCATCATCAAAGGCAAGATCCGTCCAAGGTAAGTATGTTTTTTGCGGAAGGATTGCCACTTTACTTTCGAACTGAAAATGGTGTCATGATGCCGGAAAGAGGGACATACATAAGTGGTAACTAGAAGAAAATCATTTCATCCAAAAAGGGTATTCCAAATTAAAATTGGAATACCCTTTTTCATTACCCTACAAATGTTTGATACAGTAAGAAGATATTTAAAACGATAACGAGTGCTGCAATTATCCAAGCGATAAATGTTGTTATACGGTGGTTAACGAGTGCACCCATAATCCTTTTGTTACTTGTAAACATAATAAGTGGCACTAGTGCAAATGCAATACCGAATGATAAGACGACTTGGCTCATGACTAGAGCGTAAGTTGGATTTACACCTAAAGCGATAATAACTAGTGGTGGAATCATTGTAATAAATCGGCGTAAGTATAACGGAATATGCATGCGAATGAAACCTTGCATAATAATATCGCCTGACATTGTACCGACAGAAGAGCTTGATAAACCGGCTGATAACAGACCAATTCCAAACAAAGCAGCTGATATAGGACCTACTAAGTTGGTAAATTGAGTGTAAGCAACATCTAAATCTTCAACGTGCATACCATTTTTAAAAAATAGTGCAGCTGCAACAATTAACATACTCGCATTAATTGCTCCAGCGATAACCATTGCAATAATAATATCGATAAATTCGAAACGAAAAATCTTTTTCTTTTGTTCGTCAGTTGTTCCGACCACACGGCGTTGTGTTAATGCAGAATGCAAGTATATTGCATGCGGCATAACTGTCGCACCTAAAATCCCTGCTGCAAGTAATATACTGTCTACACCTTGGAATTTTGGAATAAATAGTCCTGAAAGAAGGGGACTTAATTCTGGTTTTGCATAAAAAACTTGAATCCCAAAAGCAATTACTACAATGAAAATCATTCCTGTAATAATAGCTTCTAGTGGACGAAATCCTCTACGTTGAAATTCAAGGATAATAAATGATCCGGCTGCTGTAATTAAAGCGGCAGGTAGCATCGGGATTCCAAATAGTAAGTAAAGCCCCAAAGCAGCTCCAATAAATTCCGCTAAATCTGTAGCCATAATAACTAGTTCACCTTGTATCCATAAGCCGATAGACACAGGCTTTGGAAAGTTTTCACGAGCTATTTCGGGTAAATTGTTTCCTGTAGCAATTCCTAATTTAGCCGATAAAGTTTGGATTAATACAGCCATTAAGTTAGAAGCGAGTATAACCCATAATAGTAAATATCCATATTGTGAACCAGCTGCGATATTTGTAGCAAAGTTGCCAGGATCAATATAAGCAACGGACGCGATAAAAGCGGGTCCTAAAAATGGTAACAGTCTTTTCCAGCCTTTTGTTTCTCCACTTAAAGCTAAGTGAGCTGATTGTACAGTTGTACTTTCAGAAGGGAGATGTTTATCTTTTGTTATATCTTTATTCATAGTAGTTTTCCCCTTTAAAATGTTAACTTGATGAAATTATTGTATTTATTCTTACTCATTATTTCAATACATTTAAATATGTTATGTGATAATTTCATTTGAACACGAAAGTTTCCTTAATGCAAATTATATGCCTTTATGCAATGGATGGTGTGATAATGTAAAATGAATTGGGAGTTTATGGTGTGATGACATGGGGAAACATAGTGAATTAAAGGGCTGTTTTTGAAATTTATGTGAACATAAAGCTGATAATACAGCATATTAATTGATGGAATTGCAATTGTATGATATATAATATATTGGGATTACAACATAACCATAGTGTTATGATGTGTAATCTTGTTTTTTATTTTTGTTAACTGATAGAAAATAGTATAAAGAAAAGAAAATGGGATTCATTTTCTTATTATATATGTTTTGATATGAACGTTAACTTATACATGATTTTAAAAATTAGATAGGTGGTAGAAATACATTGGCAACTACAAAACCATACAGAGTATTACTATATTACATGTACACAACAATTGAAAACCCAGAAGAATTTGCTGCAGAGCATTTAGCATTTTGTAATTCACTTGAATTAAAAGGAAGAATTCTTGTAGCAAAAGAAGGTATTAACGGAACTTGTTCTGGAACTGTAGAGCAAACAGAAAAATACATGGAAGCAATGAACAATGATCCACGTTTTGATGGTATCGTATTTAAAATAGATGAAGAAGAAGGGCATGCATTCAAGAAAATGCACGTACGTCCTCGTCCAGAGTTAGTTACACTTCGTCTAGAAGATGACATTAACCCACACGAAATAACTGGGAAGTATTTAGAGCCAAAAGATTTTTATGAGGCAATGAAACAAGAAGATACAGTTATCATTGATGCACGAAATGATTATGAGTTTGATTTAGGACACTTCAAAGGTGCGATTAAACCTGATATTGAATCATTCCGTGAATTACCAGATTGGATTAGAGAAAACAAAGAAACACTTGAAGGTAAAAAGATTTTAACGTACTGTACAGGTGGAATTCGTTGTGAGAAATTCTCAGGTTGGTTAGTTCGTGAAGGTTATGAAGATGTAAGTCAGCTTCACGGCGGAATTGTAACGTACGGAAAAGATCCAGAAGTACAAGGTGAGCTTTGGGATGGACAATGTTACGTGTTTGATGAGCGTATCGCTGTGCCAGTAAACCAAAAAGAACATGTTATCGTTGGTAAAGATCACTTTACAGGTGAACCTTGTGAGCGCTATGTAAACTGTTCAAATCCAGAATGTAATAAGAAAATTTTATGTTCGGAAGAAAACGAAGCGAAACATTTACGTGCATGCTCTCATGAATGTCGTGTAAGCCCACGTAACCGCTATGTAATACAACATGAATTAACTGAAGAACAAGTAGCTGCTGCATTAGAGAAAATCGAAGCAGGGAAGTAAGCTGAATTCGTATAATAAAAAGGGTACTCCAAGTTTTATTTTGGAGCACCCTTTTTTTATTATACAGTCCTGTCATTTGTCGTTTTTTGTCGGTAAGTCGATATATTTAAAAAATCGCTGATATATCTTAAAAATCGCTGATAAAAATTTCACTTACTGTAGCACACCAAGAATTTGAAAATAACCTTCTTTAGTTTTTATCCTCTTTTTCTTTTACAGCAGACAGTACCGTTTGTTTTACCCAAGCTTTTCTTTGTTTATGCTGTAGACCCCATTGGTATAAACTTTGGGCTCCTAAAATAAGTGAAATGACAATGCCGCTAATCGCAATTAACAGAGCGAAAAATTCAAGAGGTGACGATATTTTGTTTGAATCGGTGTTTCTTAAAAGGTCGATCATAGTAAACCCTAACATTTGGCCCACTACAGAGTAGAGCGTTAAAATTAATAATAAAAGGCTATCTTTTTTAGAGGCGACATTTTCTTGATATTTAAACAAACTATCAAGATTTTGTTTCGCATTCGAGTATAGAACCTCAATATTAAAAAGTTTTCTTAAACGAAAGAAAATATCTTCACTTTGTGATTGGGATACTAATTCTAAAGAAAAATAATTAGCAGTGAACGAATTGATCGAATAAATTAATTTCTCTATTTCATTAGTATCTTGTTCAATATTTAGCTCAGCATAGGCGTTTGCCATTTTTAATAAAACAATTTTATGGAATAGGTTTAATAATAAAGCGTAATAAAATTCTCCGTACATTTGACTAGCAAGTTTAGAGATTTCGCGTTCTCCTTCATTTGTTACACATGTAAAAATATGTTCTTCCATTATGAAATAACGATTTGGAGCCCATCTCTGGTAAGCGTGTTTTTTTAAATAGTTATGAATGTAAGGAAGGTTATTTGCACTTACATATGGTTTACCATCACTTGTTAATCCGGAAAGACTGGAAGTACGATAAACATCCACTTCATTAAGTTCCATACCTTCTTTTAGTGACAATAAAGTTTGAACGTACATTCTTTGGTCTTCAAAGAAAGGGAAGGTTTGAAAGTATGAACTTCTTAATCTCTTCTTTTCAAAGAAATCAGTTACGCCATGAAATAAATAACCAAAAATGAATTTTTCAACTTGGGAATACTTTTTTCCGTTACATTCAATACAAATAGACTCATTTGTATCAGTTTTAGTTTCAAGTACACGGAAGCGAGCAGCGAATTCGATTGCTTCAGATAAAGTCATGTTTGGAGCAGTGTTTACTTCTGTTCGAATTGTTAAGAAGCCAAGTTCATAAGGACAAAGTGTTACATCAATAGAGTGTATCTTGAATGGGATTGAAATAAGGTTTGTTGTTAAATGTCCAGTTAAGTTAAGGTCCTTTGAATAACGTTGCAAGCCCTTTTGATGCTCTGAGTGAGGAAAGAGAATTTTATTTGTAAATGAAAGATAGTATGCTTCCATATTTTGATGTGAAACTTTAAACTCCCCATAATATGTATTTTCATCATCGAGATGATCGAGCCGAAAAGGACGAAAATCGTTTTTTTGTAAGAAAGGGAACATATCTTGTTCATATCCAGTTTTAAACGAAAACGGGAATATAAATTGAAATATAGCTGTTGCTACACTTTTTTCCTCAATTGCTTGTATTGCCTCCATCTACATTGTTTCCTTTCCATATATGCTATAGAAACAACATGCCCAAATTTATTTGAAAATAACCACTGTTTTATACTCAATTGAGAGTGAAAATTCAGCTTATTTAGCAGGGAACATGTATAATGTTATGTATACTAAAAGTTATAAAATTGTATGTTGAAAAGGGGGATGCTGTATGCGGATTTTAGTATTAGGCGCTGGTGGAGTCGGAGGATTTTTTGGTGGCAGATTAGTCGAGAAGGGAGAAGATGTTACGTTTCTTGTTCGTAGTAAACGGAAAAAACAATTAGAGGAAAGAGGACTTGTAATCCGAAGTGTTAACGGGGATTTTTCCTTCCAACCGAAATTAATAACGAAAGAAGAGAGAACTTCTCAATTTGATGTTATTTTATTTTCAACAAAAGCGTATCACTTAAACGAGGCTATTCAAGATTTGAAGCCGTTTGTTGGCGAAAATACTGTAATCATTCCATTGTTAAATGGTATCGCTCATTTATCACTACTACAAAAAGAATTCGGCGAAGAAAAAGTAATTGGCGGTTTATGCTTTATCGAGACGACGTTAAACGATCAAGGAGAAATTGTACAAACTAGCGCTGCCAACAGACTTGTGTTTGGAGAAATTAAGTCTCAAAATTCAGAGAGAGTAAAGCATATTTCTAAAGCATTTTCAGGTACAAAATCTAGTTTTGTTTTAAGTGAAAATATTACGCAAGATATGTGGCATAAATATTTATTTATTACTGTAATGTCAGGTGTGACAACGTTAATGCGTGCACCAATTGGACCAATCCGTGAAAGTGAAGGCGGCCGTGATTTTATCCGTAATGTGTTTGAGGAATCTGTACAAATCATGAGAGTATTAGGAGCTCCAGTAAAGGCTAATATTGCCCAGGAACATATGAAAACGATTGATAAAATTTCATATGATATGAAGTCATCAATGCAGCGTGATATGGAAAAGGGTTCGTTTATTGAAGGGAAGCACTTGCAAGGATATTTACTGGATGTAGCAGAGAAATTTTCTATAGCGGCACCATTATTAGGAACTATATATCAAAATTTAAAGGTGTATGAAGAGATGACCTTTAACAAATCTGTAATAGAATTAGATGTATGAAAAAATAAAAAAGATAGCAATATATAAGTGTATTGCTATCTTTTTTATTTTTTTGTATGACAAATTATTTATTTCTTTTCGTTCTATCTGTCAAATTTATTTCCTATATATCAAAATTTAAAGGTGTATGAAGAGATGACCTTTAACAAATCTGTAATAGAATTAGATGTATGAAAAAATAAAAAAGATAGCAATATATATGCTATCTTTTTTATTTTTTTGTATGACAAATTATTTATTTCTTTTCGTTCTATCTGTCAAATTTATTTCCTGTTCACGTTTACCATATAACTGATTAATTTCATTTGCTACTGCATCTAAATATGAATCGGAAAAAATAGGCTTCTTTTCTTTAGACATATGGGTCTCCTTTGCGGATTTTTAATATTCATTATGTATATTTCTCAGCGGATTATGCGCAATCATTTTAATTTTTTTCTTATTAAAAATTTTTGTTTACTTTTTGAAAATAAAGGAGTATTATAATCCACAGTTTCAAGTTTCTAAATCGCTGAAACCGCATGGTACGGGGGACCCGTTTTTACGGATTAGTACATAATCCGATGGGGTGAATCCTTGAAAAAGGTAGGGCTACTCATAGGCCCGAATCCGACAGCTAACCTCGTAAGCGTTATATTGAGAAGGAAGGTGGAGCTTGTGCGACAAAAAAAATAATGTCTACAAGTCTATTTCGCTATGGCTTGTAGACATTTTTTGTTTTCTGAAGAAATCGTTTACTGGCTGTAACAAGCAGAAAAGTTCGTACAAAATTATTGGAGAGTGGACAGCATTGGTTTCATCTATTAAAAGATTTTTAATTGGAAGACCGTTAAAATCAACAGAGCTTGGAGAACAAAAGCTTAATAAAACGAAAGCTTTAGCTATTTTATCTTCTGACGCATTGTCATCAGTTGCTTACGGTCCAGAACAAATTTTAATTGCTTTAGCAGGTGTGGGAGCGATCGCTTATTGGTATTCCATTCCGATCGCTGTTGGGGTATTAGTATTATTGACAGCCCTTATTTTATCTTATCGTCAAATTATTTTTGCTTATCCGCATGGCGGGGGAGCGTATGTTGTATCAAAAGAAAATTTAGGGATGAATCCAGGCTTAATTGCTGGAGGATCTTTATTAGTCGACTATATTTTAACTGTTGCGGTAAGTGTATCTGCAGGTACAGATGCGCTAACATCTGCTTTTCCTAGTTTACATGCACATAATGTAATCATTGCGATTATATTTGTTATATTTATTACGATCTTAAATTTAAGAGGAGTAACGGAATCAGCTTCTGTTTTAGCATATCCTGTTTATTTATTTGTTTTAGCCCTATTTATATTAATTGGTGTAGGCATATATAATATTTTGACTGGTCACGTTTCACCAACTTTACACACGCCGATCGGAACGCCGGTTGCGGGTATTAGTTTGTTTTTACTGTTAAGAGCATTTGCATCAGGTAGTTCTGCTTTAACAGGTGTTGAAGCAATTTCAAACGCAATTCCGAACTTTAAAGATCCTGCGCCAAACAATGCTGCAAAAACATTGCTTGCAATGGGTGCATTACTTGCTGTGTTATTTTCAGGAATTGTATTTTTAGCTTATTATTACGGAGTGACGCCGAGTAAAGAAGTAACAGTTGTTTCTCAAATTGCTGAACAAACATTTGGACGTAATTTCATGTACTATTTCATACAAGGTACAACAGCTTTAATATTAATTCTCGCAGCTAATACAGGCTATTCTGCATTTCCTTTATTAGCGGTTAACCTCGCAAAAGATAAATTTATACCGAGAATGTTTACGATTAGAGGAGACCGTCTAGGTTACTCAAACGGTATTATAATACTTGGAGTTGCTTCGATTATTTTAATTGTAGCTTTCCAAGGACAAACAGAACATTTAATTCCGTTATATGCAGTAGGGGTATTTATTCCATTTACACTTTCTCAAACAGGGATGGTATTAAAGTGGCTTCGCGAAAAACCTGAAGGATGGGTTTTAAAATTAACGGTTAATTTAATTGGTGCAGTTATTAGTTTTATCGTAATGAGCATGTTCTTTTTAACTAAATTTGCACAAGTTTGGTCGATTCTTATTTTCTTACCTGCTATTATCTTCTTGTTTCATCGAATTAAGAAGCATTATGATGCAGTGGGTGATCAATTAAGTTTAAAAACTTGTGAACCTCTTATTCCAATTGAGGGGAATGTAATTGTCGTTCCTGTAGCAGGTATGACGCATGTAGTAGAAAATTCATTGAACTATGCGAAATCTCTTTCGGCAGATCAAGTTATCGCTGTATATGTTGCTTTTGACAGAGAAGAGGAAAAGAAATTTGAAGAGAAATGGAAGGTGTGGCAACCTGAAGTAAGGCTTGTTACATTACATTCTCATTATAGAAGTATTATTCAGCCGCTAACGAAGTTCATTGATACAGTGCAATATAAGGCAAGTGAATCGAATTACCGCGTTACGGTCGTTATACCACAGTTCATTCCGAAAAAAGGTTGGCATAACATTCTTCATAATCAATCCAGTTTACTCATACGTGCGTATTTACTTTATAAAAGAAATGTTGTTATTACGACAGTTCCATATCATTTGAAAAAATAAGAAGATTTTTGAAGGATAGCTTCGTGAAAATGAAGCTATCCTTTTTGTGTATATGCTATGCATAATTGCATATGGATTTAAAAATTATATTAATATAATTTTATCGGTTATTTGCAAGTAGTGTTTTCTGTTGTGATATATAGATATTTCAATCGATAAAGTGAATCGGATTATATTTTGAAATAAGGACATGAAAGCTTGAAAATAAAGGGAATGAAAATACTTCTTTACGTTATATAAACAGCTGTGTTTAAATGACCTTACAGTACAAAACATATATGAAAACAAAACGAAATTTCATATTTACGCATGTTGTTTAGTTTAAAATGAATAATATTTTTAAGTAATATATTCACTATGTGAATGTGAGAATTTCGATGAAATAGAAAATTTATACAATATTATTCATACTAAACACATATGAAAAATAATAAAATGTTTTGTGACGATAAGTAAGTACTGTAGCAATACGAGAGAGGTGGTCCATACATGGATCACGGTGAGAACGTTCTCTATTTTAATCATCTCAAATTATGGGCAAGAAAATAGAATAATAAAATGCGATAGTAATAGTTGCTAATACATAGGAGGAGTTAAAGTGAAAAAGACTTTAATTACAGGGTTATTGGTTACAGCAGTATCTACGAGTTGCTTCATTCCTGTAAGCGCTTACGCTAAGGAGGGGCAAACAGAAGTGAAAACAGTATATGCGCAAAATGTAATTGCTCCAAATACATTATCCAATTCAATTAGAATGTTAGGATCACAATCACCGCTTATTCAAGCATACGGATTAATTATCTTGCAACAGCCAGACATTAAGGTAAATGCGATGAGTAGCTTAACGAATCATCAAAAGTTTGCAAAGGCGAATGTAAGAGAATGGATTGATGAATATAATCCGAAGCTAATTGACTTAAATCAAGAAATGATGAGATACAGCACTAGATTTAATAGCTATTATAGTAAGCTCTATGAACTAGCAGGAAACGTAAATGAAGATCAGCAAGCAAAAGCAGATTTTATGAGTGCATATGGAAAATTACAATTGCAAGTACAAAGCATCCAAGAGAGTATGGAGCAAGATTTATTAGAGTTAAATAGATTTAAAACAGTATTAGACAAAGATAGTAACAACTTATCAATTAAAGCCGATGAAGCAATAAAAACACTGCAAGGATCAAGTGGAGATATTGTGAAATTAAGAGAAGATATTAAAAGAATTCAAGGGGAAATTCAAGCTGAACTAACTACTATTTTGAATAGACCTCAAGAAATCATTAAAGGTTCTATTAATATCGGTAAACAAGTATTTACAATCACAAATCAAACTGCACAAACGAAAACAATCGATTTTGTTTCTATCGGTACTTTAAGTAATGAAATTGTAAATGCTGCAGATAGTCAAACGAGAGAAGCAGCTCTTCGCATTCAACAAAAGCAAAAAGAGTTATTACCACTTATTCAAAAGTTATCACAAACTGAAGCAGAGGCGACTCAAATTACATTCGTTGAAGATCAAGTAAATAGCTTTACAGAATTAATTGATCGTCAAATTACAACTTTAGAAACGTTATTAACGGATTGGAAAGTTTTAAATAATAATATGATTCAAATTCAAACAAATGTTGAAGAAGGCACGTATACAGACAGTAGTTTACTTCAAAAACATTTCAATCAAATTAAAAAAGTAAGTGATGAAATGAATAAGCAAACAAATCAATTTGAAGATTACGTTACAAACGTTGAAGTACATTAAACAGAAAAATAATTAGCGATATAGGGAGAGAAGAAAAATGACAAAAAAACCTTATAAAGTAATGGCTCTATCAGCACTTATGGCAGTATTTGCAGCAGGAAATATTATGCCGGCTCATACGTATGCAGCTGAAAGTACAGTGAAACAAGCTCCAGTTCATGCGGTAGCAAAAGCTTATAATGACTATGAAGAATACTCATTAGGACCAGAAGGCTTGAAAGATGCAATGGAAAGAACAGGTTCAAATGCTTTAGTAATGGATCTGTACGCTTTAACAATTATTAAACAAGGTAATGTTAACTTTGGAAATGTATCGTCTGTTGATGCGGCTTTAAAAGGGAAAGTAATTCAGCACCAAGATACAGCTAGAGGAAATGCGAAGCAATGGTTAGATGTATTAAAACCACAGCTTATTTCAACAAATCAAAATATCATTAACTACAATACGAAATTCCAAAACTATTATGATACTTTAGTTGCTGCAGTTGATGCAAAGGATAAAGCGACTCTTACGAAAGGCTTAACTAGATTATCAAGTAGTATTAATGAAAATAAAGCACAAGTGGATCAGTTAGTAGAAGACTTGAAGAAATTCCGAAATAAAATGACTTCGGATACGCAAAACTTCAAGGGTGATGCAAATCAAATTACATCTATATTAGCTAGTCAAGATGCAGGGATTCCGCTTCTGCAAAATCAAATTACAACGTACAATGAAGCAATTAGTAAATATAATGCAATTATTATCGGTTCATCTGTTGCGACAGCTCTAGGACCAATTGCAATTATCGGTGGTGCAGTAGTTATTGCTACGGGCGCAGGAACACCGCTAGGAGTAGCATTAATTGCAGGTGGTGCAGCAGCTGTAGGCGGTGGTACAGCTGGAATCGTATTAGCGAAGAAAGAGCTTGATAATGCACAAGCAGAAATTCAAAAGATAACAGGACAAGTTACAACTGCGCAATTAGAAGTAGCAGGATTAACGAACATTAAAACACAAACAGAGTATTTAACAAATACAATTGATACTGCAATTACAGCGTTACAAAATATTTCAAACCAATGGTACACAATGGGATCAAAATACAATTCTTTACTTCAAAATGTAGATTCTATTAGTCCAAATGACCTAGTTTTCATTAAAGAAGATTTAAACATTGCGAAAGATAGCTGGAAAAACATTAAAGACTATGCAGAAAAGATTTATGCTGAAGATATTAAAGTAGTAGATACGAAAAAAGCATAATCGAATACGAATCGTTAGAGCGTTAAGTGTTGATGAATGATTTGAAGCTCCTGTTCAGTTGTGAGCAGGAGCTTTTGATATCCTTATAAAGAGAATAGGTGAAAAATATGCAGAAACGATTTTATAAAAAATGTCTTTTAGCGGTAATGATTGCTGGGGTGGCAACAAGTAACGCATTTCCTTTACATCCTTTTGCAGCAGAACAAAATGTAAAGGTGCTACAAGAAAATGTGAAAAACTATTCTCTTGGACCAGCTGGATTCCAAGATGTAATGGCACAAACGACATCAAGTATATTTGCAATGGATTCATATGCAAAATTAATTCAAAATCAACAAGAGACGGATTTAAGTAAAATAAGTTCGATTAATAGTGAATTTAAAGGGAATATGATTCAGCATCAAAGAGATGCAAAAATTAATGCAGCATATTGGTTAAATAATATGAAGCCTCAAATTATGAAAACGGATCAAAATATTATAAATTACAATAATACTTTTCAATCGTATTATAATGACATGTTAATAGCGATTGATCAAAAGGATAGCGGAAAATTAAAAGCGGATTTAGAAAAGTTGTATGCGGATATTGTAAAGAATCAAAATGAGGTAGATGTATTATTAGGGAATTTGAAAGCTTTTCGCGATAGAATGGCGAAAGATACAAATAGTTTCAAAGAGGATACAAATCAGTTAACAGCGATATTGGCAAGTACGAATGCTGGTATTCCAACTTTAGAGCAACAAATAAATACATATAACGATTCAATTAAAAAGAGTAATGATATGGTCATTGCTGGTGGCGTACTTTGCATAGCATTAATAACATGTCTTGCTGGCGGGCCAATGATTGCGGTTGCGAAAAAAGATATCGCAAATGCAGAAAGAGAAATCGCTAATTTAAAAGATAGAATTTCAGGAGCGCAAGCAGAAGTCTTAATTTTGACTGATGTAAAAAATAAAACAACAAACATGACAGAAACAATTGATGCAGCAATTACAGCACTACAAAACATATCAAATCAATGGTATACAGTAGGTGCAAAATATAATAATTTACTACAAAACGTAAAAGGAATTTCTCCAGAAGAGTTTACGTTTATAAAAGAAGATTTACATACAGCGAAAGATAGCTGGAAAGATGTAAAGGATTATACAGAAAAATTACATGAAGGTGTGGCAAAGTAAACAGTGGACTAGTTCTGCTGTTTATTTTTTTATCCTGTTTTTTGTGAGAGTTGAACTTGCAATTATATATAAGTTTGTCATGTATTTTATCCATGTGTGTATAAAAATCTTTTCGTTATCGCTCCCTTTGATAGAATCCATTTTTATATGGTTTTTTACCGAATTTTTTAAAAATTAAATTTTATAGCTTGATAATTCATTTAAAATGATTTAATCTTATGTCAAATGATATGTTTATCTATCAAAAAAATGCTTTTGTAAAGATAAAGGAGTGATTGAGAATGTTAAACGCCCCATTGATGGTAAGTCTTTAGGTACAGCAGCATTGAAAAGATTGGGAAGAACTGAGTGAGCTTTCACAATAAAGAACTCTATAACTTTATGTAGTGTTTGATACCCTTCGATTAGATTTTTTGAAAAACAAATCAATATTAATTGAATCAAAGTTTAGAAATTAAATATATGAGTAGTAGAAAAAATCCATTAGTTGTTATCATGTCCTGATAAAAAAATGTAAAAAATAGAAAATGGAAATTCTGAGAAAACCTGTTCAGAAAGTATGGTATGAAAGTAAGTTAGTGAGGGGAATTCAAAACCAATTTAATAAAAGCGAGGTAAATAATATGACTTTTGAAGAAAAATTACAAGCATATGCAGAACTTACGGTGAAAATCGGTGTCAATATTCAACCAGGGCAATACTTATTAGTCAATACATCAGTGGATGCATTGGATTTCGCCCGTATAGTTGTGAAAGAGGCTTATAAGGCTGGGGCAGGGCGTGTTCATGTTAATTTTTCGGATGAAGAAATGGAACGTGCTTACTTTGATTATGCCTCAGATGAAGAATTTAATCGCTTCCCAGAGTGGATAGTCAAAATGAATGATGAGCTGATCGAACGTAAAGGAGCACTATTAATGATAGATGCTACAGATCCTGATAAATTTACAGGTATTTCATCTGATCGTCTAGCTACCTATCAAAAGGTAGCAGGAGCTGCTCTGAGAAACAATCGCAACGCCGTAATGAAGGATTCAATAGCTTGGTCGATGGTAGCAGTTCCTTCACCAAAGTGGGCATCGAAGGTGTTCCCGGATTTAGCAGCAGAGGATCAAGTACCAGCATTATGGGAGGCTATTTTTAAAGCTGTTCGTATTGGTGAAGGCAGTACTATTGAAAAATGGCGTGAACATGTAACAAATTTAGAATCTCGTGCGGTCCTACTGAACAATAAAAAATATATGAAGCTTCACTATACAGCGCCAGGTACTGATTTAACAATTGCATTAGCACCACAGCATAAATGGGTTACTGGAGGTGGTAAAACTCCTGATGATACTATCTTTATGGCTAATATGCCGACAGAAGAGGTTTATACGTTACCGATGAAACAAGGTGTAAATGGCTATGTAAGCAATACAAAACCATTAGTTTATCAAGGGAATATTATCGATGGCTTTAAACTGACATTTGAAGAAGGAAAAATTGTTAAAGCTGAAGCACAGGTAGGACATGATTTATTACAGGAGCTTATTAATGTGGATGAAGGCTCTTGCTATTTAGGTGAAGTAGCACTTGTACCACATGAATCACCAATTTCAGCATCGGGAATTTTATATTTTAATACATTGTTTGATGAAAATGCATCGAACCATTTAGCGATTGGTAAAGCTTATCCAACTTGCTTAGAGGATGGAAGAGATTTAGAAAACGATCAGCTTGAAACGTTAGGGGCAAATATTTCTGTAACACATGAGGACTTTATGATTGGCAGCAGTGAGATGGACATCGACGGTATTCTACCAGATGGAACTGTAGAACCAATTTTCCGTAAAGGTAGCTGGGCATTTTAAGTTTTTAATTTGAATAAAGGAGTAGAGTGGATGAAACGGTTACTAAGCATAATTGATGCAACTATATAGGTGTTTCACCTGCTTTTGCTTAGGCTGAAAACAACCTCTTTAATTAGAAGTAAAATGCATGCAAAGGAGATAGGCCAATGAATTTCTGGGAAGTTGTTTTGATAGTAGTGAATTTTAGTCTATTGAGTTGGATACTGTTAATAGGCAGAGAAACGAAAAAGTGGTCTAAATTAGCTACTTTGATTGCCGTTGTAATGGTTACAGTTCAGTTATTGGCAGAAGGTTTTAGGTGGCAGATGATTCCGGCATATGTATCCCCAGTTATCTTAATTTTATGCTATTTATTAACTGGGCAGAAAAAAGGCTTTAGAAGTTCGGGTATATTCATAGTTAAGACTTCGTTACTATGTATCTATTTGTTTGTAGCAGTTGCGCTACCCTTACTTATGCCAGTATTTTCATTTGAAGAACCAACTGGTCCACATAGGATCGGTACGAAGCTATATCATTGGGTTGATCATCAGAGAAATGAACCATATTCGAAAAATCCAAATAATCGGCGCGAACTGATGGTGCAAATTTGGTATCCTGCAGCTGAAAAAAGAAAGGGGGATCCAGAACCTTATATTCGTAACATAAATGAGCTCTCCAAGGGATTGGAAAAAACATTGTCTATTCCTGCATTTGCATTCAGCCACATGGAATTGGTAAAGTCTCATTCGTTTATGGATTTACAACTCTCAGACTCAGAGAATCACTATCCCATATTACTCTTCTCTCATGGTTTTAATGGTTTTCGTAATCAAAACACGTTTCAAGTTGAGGAGTTGGCTAGTCAAGGATATATTGTTCTAAGTATCGATCATACCTTTGATGCTGCAGCTACCGTCTTTCCAGGTGGTCGAACTGCTTACGTACAGCCCATCAATTTAACTGATGAAGGAGATAGCCACATAAAATTATGGGAGGAAGATGTCAGCTTTGTCCTTAATCAGATAGAGAAACTTAACGAAAACGATGAGACCGGTTTCTTTACAGGAAGACTGGATACCTCGCGAATTGGAATGTTTGGCCACTCTTACGGTGGAGCTACCGCAGCACAAATACTTGCAAAAGATTCTCGTGTCAAAGCAGCTATCAATATGGATGGTACATTGTATGGTGAAATCTTGCCTGAAAGTGGCATTGGAAAACCATTTCTGCTCATGAATGCAGAAGAGCCTGATGAAGCAGATCCCTTTGAAGTGAGGGAGCGATACGGACGCGGGTTAGCTGGCGGTGGTATGTCAATGGTCATTCCTCATACGGATCATACAAGCTTTACCGATTTACATTTGTTCTCACCTCTGTTGCAGAGCCCAGGTGAAAATCCAAAGGAAGTTCATCGTATTATTAACGAATTCAGCCTGGCATTTTTTGACCAGTATGTAAAACAGAAGGATGACGGCTCAACCCTTAAAAGGCTGATAACCCAATACCCGGAAGTGAATTTTAAAATAAACCGATAACTTTATGCAGAAAGTAACTCGTACCATTTCCTTTGGCTCTTGTATTTATTACATTAAAGAATTTAATTTCTTCATCGTTATCTAAATAATGAAATGCTAAAAATGAAACATTCAAAGTACTATCAGTTTCAGGAATATAATTCTTTTTGAAAAGCTACATTCAGCAGCTGGACACTTTATTTGAGATTGTTTATTATAATATCAAATGATATATTTATCTATCAAAAATGACGACTTTATACAGAAAAAGGGAGAGATTGACGATGAAGAAAGACTTGTCAGCGTTGAAGGAAGCGAGATTTAATGCAATTCTTGATTCAGCTACTATATTGCTTGTTGAAAATCCTACTGCTTCGATGAATGAAATTGCGGAATATGCGGGAATTGGAATTGCTACACTCCATCGCTACGTCGAAAGCAGGGAGAAATTGATGCTGTTCTTGGGCCATCGGGCTATACAACTGGTAAGTGATACTGTAAACCAGATTCCACTGGATGAGGAAAGAAGCGAAAACTATATCCCGGAACTCATTGAAGCGTTAATCCCTTTAGGTGACAAAATCTATTTTCTAGGTCATGATGCATCTGTATTTAACAACAAAGAATTAGGTGAAGCAGAAGAGAAGCTGAGGGAACCCTTAAGACGCGTTATTGAATTGCTACAACAAAGAGGTTACTTTCAGCAAACAGTTAGCAGTGAATGGATTTTGAATACGCTTTATGCTCTGCTTTTCCATACCTGGGAACAGGTACATGAAGGAAATGTGGCTAAAAAATCTGCTGCAGAGCTTGTTTTAAATACATTTTATTATGGTTTCAAAGCTAAGGATGAATTGAGAGGGAAGTGAACTGATTCAAATCCATGATAATTAATATTAATAATATAGAAAGTGAAAAGGAGCAATAGGATAATGAATAAAATCTCTATTGTAAAGGCTGTTCATCAATCCATGGTCGGCGCCCAGCTAAATGTAATGGCATTGGAATACATGGCGTTTCCACTTGCAGGATCTGAGGAGAAGAACACAGTCGATTGGACATTTTGTAAGCTATGGCGGCAGGAGAACAACCGTTTTAGTCATCAATACGCCTATGAAGCTCAAATGGATGGGAAAACTTTAGGGATGATTACTTGCTATCCCATATCCGTTTTAAATCGTCTTGCCTGGCCGACTTTTAAACAGCTGCTTTCGTTCCGAAAGCTGGGTTTTGTTGTTTATAACATTCTGAATATCAAAATGCTTTATTCCATGTTTACCTTGAAGGAGGGAGAAGATGACGAGTTTCACATCGGCACAATTGCCTTACTGCCCGAAAGTCGAGGACTAGGGATAGGTACCAGACTAATTGAGTTTGCTGAGGAACAAGCTTCGCTGCAAGGCTTTGCCAAATGCTCTCTAACGGTAAAGAAAGAGAACCAACTTGCCATTAAATTGTATCAGAGGATAGGCTACCAGATTACAGGTGAAATCAATAAACCAAAGTTATCGTTGTACAGAATGGTCAAAAACGTAGAACCTTACAACCATTTATAAAAAAGTTGTACAGTATTAGGGTAACGCCACATGCCCATAAACTTAAGGGTTCAAAATTACCCCAAAGTAAAAAATGTACATTTTTTTACAAGTTAACACAAAATTTTAGCTTGATAGTGATGGGGATGAGGCTTCTATATAAAAAAACACAGTTTACACTCAAACTGTGTTTTTTCGACGTATAATGCTTTATCAACATCTCTTTTTATTCTTTAAAATCTGCAAAAGAACCAGGCCCCTCCTCAAAGTATAAATTCCAAAGGAGGAACCGTTTTTTTATTTACTTATATACGTACAGCTGTACCACTGACAGCAACCATTAACATTCCATCACGAACAACTTCGTAATCTACGTCAATACCAACGATAGCGTTCGCACCTTTTTCTTTTGCAAGTTCTTTCATTTCGCTCATTGCAATATCACGAGCGTCTTTTAGCTTACTTTCATAAGCACCAACACGGCCACCGACAACATCACGAACGGAAGCGAATACATCGCGGACAATATTTGCACCCATAATAGCTTCACCATTTACAATATCAATATACTCAATAATCTCTTTACCTTGAATTCCAGAAGTTGTTGTTACAATCATGACTGACACTCTCCTAATATATTATAATTTTTGATTAGCTTTCTTATGCCATAGAAAAAGTATTTTTGGCACCAGAAACAAGTCTAGTTTCTTACAGAATGAAACCAAGGCAATTGTTTAACATGTGTATCGCTATAACATATGCAATGGATCTTTTAGAAATAAGATAAGCCGCAGTAAGTATCAACGATCCAGGTAAATAAATAGCAATATCCGAAAGTTGGTTCGTATGAAGAAGTGTAAAAATCATAATCGAAATGATAGATGCAATAGCAGTACCAATATGGTAAGAAAAACGATTTATTAATATGTGGCGAAACACAATTTCTTCAAGTATTGGACCCAGAATACCAAATACAAGCAATGTAAATACAAGAGGTACCTCTGCACCCGTTTCAAGGAGCTGCTCTTGGTTCTCTGGTTGACCAGTTGCTAGAAAATACATAACACACTGTTCCACAATTAACGTAAATAAAACTACCATAGGAATACTTACTATTTTCAAAATTGTCTTCTCTTTAAAATAAGTAAAACTTTCAATAATTTCTTTCCTAAAGCAAATGATTCCTACAATAGCAGGTACAGTAAAACCGATGGCACTAAGAACAAATTCTGATTCAACTAAATTGACATTAGCTAAAAGTGATATGCCAAATAGTATGTACAAGCCAATTTGAAATGGTACAAACAGTGTAAAGATTATTAGCATAATGATTTCTTTTTTATTCATTTTTATAAAGTTCACTGTATTGCCCCCATAATTAAATTACCTATAATTTTTGATTTTTCTTTCTGCATAACGCTCTCCTTCTAAATATATTTATATAAGATTCTAAACCGGACGGTTCGGTTCGAATCGAAATCTAATGATACTACAAGTTTCTAGTTTTTTAAACCCTTTTTATAAAGTATTAACAAAATCAAAATGGAAAAAAGCAAATATATTTATATTTCAGTTGCTTTGTTACAATTTAATTCCAGTAATCATTAATGGTTAATCTTTTATAGAATGAAGTGAAAGTGGGGGTAGTTCAAACACTTTAGCTAAACATATTAATAAAAATTATATATAATAATCATATGTCTATACGTTAAAATTAACTATATATTTTTACACCTCTACGATTTTAGATAAAATTAGTTGTATAATATGACTGAATTAAACAATTGGTCATATTGTTTTGACAGAAAATTCACTTAAGTTATATAGGTAATACAATTTGATTAACTTCTTTTCAAACTGTATTGTTTGAGGTTTCCATAAGATAGGGATTGATAAGATATTTCTGTTCCAAACTTATTTATACTTACAAAAAAATTAAGAAAATAGAGGGTAAACATTACCTAGAATATTAGGATCGTTTTCATTAGGAGGATTACAAAGCATGACTAAAGTTGATAAGATTAAAGAAAAAATTATTGAAACATCTTTATATTTATTTAATACTAATGGGATAACTCGCACATCCATACAGGATATAATGACAGCTACTGAACTACCTAAGGGATCTATTTATCGTAGATTCAAAAGTAAAGAAGAAATTGTCCTTGCTGCCTACGACAAAAGTGGTGAGATTATGTGGAGTCATTTTCATAAAGCAATGGAAAATAAAAAGACAGCAATCGATAAAATCCTTGCAATTTTCCTTGTATATCAAGATGCAGCTAATAATCCTCCTATTGCTGGAGGCTGTCCATTACTTAATAGCGCAATTGAAAGTACTGGAGTATTTCCAGAATTACAAAAAGCAGCAGCAAAAGGTTATGATGATACAGTAATGTTAATGGCTTCTCTCATAAAAGAAGGAATAGAGAAACAAGAACTTAAAGAAGATATAGATATTATATCGCTCGCTTCTTTTCTTGCATCTTCAATGGAGGGAGCTATTATGGCAAGTCGCGTATCTAACGATAATATACACCACCATTATTTTATTGAACAAATAAAACATCATCTTTTCTCTTATTCTAAATAAGTGAGAACTTGCAGTGTTTCCATCCAATTTTTATAAAGTTAAATTGAATACATACCCCTTATGGACAGTATCTTTTGTTTATGAGGGGTATTTGAATAGATTTTAGCAAAGGTAGTCTTTAGATGATGTTTCATGTTTCTTATTGAACGATTTCATTATATATAATAAGCGTAATAGAAGTTCAGTTAAATAAAATTCGGTAGTCGAATTTTTTTGCATAAAGCTGTATAATGCTTGTAACGAAAGGGAAATACAGGAAGGGATTTGTAATGAGTTACTATGGAAAAAGATAAACAACAATTAAGCGTTGAAGTTGCAAGATTATATTATCAATCAGATTATAGTCAGCAAGAAATTGCTAACAAATTAAATATTTCAAGACCGACGATTTCTAGATTGTTAAAGTACGCGAAAGAAAAAGGGTTTGTTCAAATTAGCATCGCCGATCCATTTGCGGATTTAGATAACGTTGGGAATTTACTGAAAGAAAAGTACAACTTGTTAGAGGCACATGTTGTGTTTTCTCCAGTACCGGAATATGCAACGATTACAGAGTATATAAGTAAATATGCTGCTGAGTATATGGAAAAGACGGTTAAAAACGGTGATATTGTTGGTGTAAGCTGGGGAATGACGATGTATGAAATTGCTAGAAAAATCGTACCGCAACATGTAAAAGGGGTAGAGGTTGTCCAGCTAAAAGGTGGCATTAGTCATTCGAGTGTAAATACATATGCGAATGAGACGATAGCTTTATTTGCAGATGCTTTTCAAACGACGCCAAGAAATCTACCTCTTCCAGTTATATTTGATAATGCAGTGACAAAAGAATTAGTAGAGCAGGATCGACATATTCATCACATTATCGAAATGGGGAAACAAGCGAATATTGCAGTTTTCACTGTAGGAACAGTGCGAGACGAAGCGCTGTTATTCCGATTAGGTTATTTCGATAAGGATGAAACAAGTTTACTCAAAAAACAATCAGTCGGTGACATTTGTTCACGTTTCTTTGATGGAGACGGAAATATTAGTAGCGAAGAGATTAATCAGCGTACAATTGGAATTGAGTTAGAGGAACTGAAATTAAAGAAACGCTCTATTTTAGTTGCAGGTGGTAATAGAAAAATAAAAGCAATTGATGGTGCGTTACGTGGCGGGTATGCAAATGTATTAATTATCGATCAGCATACAGCAAAAGAACTGTTACATTATCAAAAAGGTTAGAAATAAAAGGAGTTCTCAAAATGTTAATTTTGAGAACTCCTTTTATTTTGTTATGTATGAATGATAGGAGTCTTTTTTGAACACAAATTGCCTTTTTAAAAATAATTATGGATATGGAGATACATACTACCATTGTTAACATAGAAAATTTGATTATATATGAAGTGTTCTTTGTTAGAATGCGCTTTATTTACTACAAGAAAATGCCTTTTAAAAAAATGAACAAAATTTCAAAAGTGTATTTACATTTGTTCAACTAAGAGTTAGAATGAAGTTGTTAAAAGATATGAGGAGTGAAGATAATGAACATTGCAAAGTTAATTGACCATACAATTTTAAAAGCTAATACTACTAAAGAAGATGTTATGAAAGTAATCGAAGAAGCAAAGGAATATAAATTCGCTTCTGTTTGTATTAACCCAACATGGGTAAAATTAGCGGCTGATGAACTAGCTGGACATGATGTAGACGTTTGTACTGTAATCGGTTTCCCATTAGGAGCAAGCACTACTGAAACAAAAGCATTTGAAACAAAAGATGCTATCGCAAAGGGTGCAACTGAAGTTGATATGGTAATCAACGTAGGCGCTTTAAAAGATGGCGATAACGAATTTGTTGAAAAAGACATTTATGAAGTAGTACAAGCAGCAAAAGGAAAAGCTCTTGTAAAAGTAATCATTGAAACTTGCCTATTAACAGATGAAGAGAAAGTACGTGCTTGTGAATTATCAGTAAAAGCTGGTGCTGATTTCGTAAAAACTTCAACTGGATTCTCAACTGGCGGAGCAACTGCTGAAGATATCGCATTAATGCGTAAAACAGTAGGACCAAACGTTGGTGTAAAAGCATCTGGCGGTGTTCGTACACGTGAAGATGCAGACAAAATGGTAGCTGCTGGAGCTTCTCGCGTTGGAGCAAGTGCTAGTGTTGCAATCGTATTAAATGATGCAAAAGGTGCTACAGATAACTACTAATCGATAAAAGCTTAAAGCAATAGATATACGTTTAAAGTATATCTATTGCTTTAATAATTGAAAAAAATGTAAGCGGATACGAATGGGAGGAAACGGCTTATGAAATACTTAATCGGTGTTTTTGGCCTCGTATTGATTTTAGGTATCGCTTGGCTTGCTAGTAATGATAGAAAGAAAGTCAAATATCGTCCAATCATAACGATGGTTATATTACAATTCATTTTGGGGTTTCTATTATTAAATACAAGTGTAGGGAATATATTAATTAGCGGAATAGCAGATGGTTTTGGAGAGCTATTAAAATATGCCGCTGACGGTGTGAATTTCGTATTTGGTGGATTAGTAAATCAAAAAGAGTTTTCGTTCTTTTTAAGTGTATTAATGCCAATCGTATTTATATCAGCCTTAATAGGTATTTTGCAACATATTAAAGTATTACCTATTATTGTAAAATCTATCGGTCTAGCATTAAGTAAAGTAAATGGAATGGGGAAACTAGAATCATATAACGCTGTTGCATCTGCGATTTTAGGACAATCTGAAGTATTTATTTCAGTTAAGAAACAACTAGGGTTATTGCCAGAGAAAAGAATGTATACATTATGTGCATCAGCAATGTCTACAGTTTCTATGTCTATCGTTGGATCATATATGGTGTTATTAAAACCACAATATGTTGTAACCGCTTTAGTGCTTAACTTATTCGGTGGTTTCATCATTGCTTCTATCATTAACCCATATGAAGTTACTGAGGAAGAAGATATGTTAGAAGTACAAGAAGAAGAGAAGAAGACCTTCTTTGAAGTATTAGGGGAATACATTATTGATGGATTTAAAGTTGCGATTACAGTAGCAGCTATGTTAGTCGGTTTCGTTGCTCTTATCGCATTCATTAATGCAGTATTTAAAGGTGTAATCGGTATTTCATTCCAAGAAATTCTTGGTTATGCATTTGCACCATTTGCATTTATTATGGGTGTACCTTGGCATGAAGCAGTTAATGCCGGAAATATTATGGCAACAAAATTAGTATCAAATGAATTTGTCGCTATGACAGATTTAGCACAAGGAAACTTTAATTTCTCAGATAGAACGACAGCGATTATCTCTGTATTCTTAGTTTCATTTGCAAACTTCTCTTCAATTGGGATTATTGCAGGGGCAGTTAAGAGCTTAAATGAAAAGCAAGGGAATGTAGTCGCAAGATTTGGTTTGAAATTACTATTCGGTGCAACATTAGTAAGTTTCTTATCAGCAACAATCGTTGGCTTATTATTTTAATAGATTTATATAATATAAAAAGGAATGGTGATTGTAATGAGAATGGTAGATATTATTGCAAAAAAACGTGACGGCAAAGAATTAACGACTGAAGAAATCAAATTCTTTATTAATGGATATACAGACGGAAGTATTCCTGATTATCAAGTGAGTGCGCTTGCAATGGCAATCTTCTTTAAAGATATGACAGATCGCGAACGTGCAGATTTAACGATGGCGATGGTTGAGTCTGGAGAAACGATCGACTTATCAGCAATTGAAGGAATTAAAGTAGACAAACATTCAACTGGCGGTGTTGGTGATACAACAACATTAGTATTAGGACCGTTAGTAGCTGCTTTAGATGTACCAGTAGCAAAAATGTCTGGTCGTGGTTTAGGACATACAGGCGGAACAATTGATAAATTAGAAGCGGTAGAAGGATTCCACGTTGAAATTACGAAAGAACAATTCATTGATATTGTAAACCGTGACAAAGTAGCTGTTATTGGACAAACAGGAAACTTAACACCTGCAGATAAAAAGATTTATGCATTACGCGACGTAACAGGAACTGTTAACTCAATTCCTTTAATCGCAAGTTCAATTATGAGTAAAAAAATTGCAGCTGGTGCTGACGCAATCGTACTTGATGTAAAAACAGGTGCTGGTGCATTTATGAAAACAGAAGAAGATGCAAAAGAATTAGCACATGCAATGGTACGTATCGGAAATAACGTAGGACGTCAAACAATGGCAGTTATTTCAGATATGTCACAACCTCTTGGATTTGCGATTGGTAATGCTCTAGAAGTGAAAGAAGCGATTGATACGTTAAAAGGTGAAGGTCCAGAAGATTTAACAGAATTAGTACTTGTATTAGGAAGTCAAATGGTCGTACTTGCGAAAAAAGCAAATACGTTAGAAGAAGCTCGTGAAATGCTAATTGAAGTGATGAAAAACGGAAAAGCAACTGCGAAATTTAAAGAGTTCTTAAGCAATCAAGGCGGAGATAGCTCAATTGTAGACAATCCAGAAAAAATGCCACAAGCGAAGTATGTAATTGATGTACCTGCAAAAACTTCAGGTGTTATTTCTAACATTGTTGCAGATGAGATTGGTATTGCAGCTATGTTACTTGGTGCAGGTCGTGCAACGAAGGAAGATGAAATCGATTTAGCAGTAGGATTAATGTTACGTAAAAAAGTTGGCGATGCAGTAAAAGAAGGCGAGCCGTTCGTAACAATCTACGCAAATCGTGAAAATGTAGAAGATGTAAAAGCAAAAATTTATGAGAACATCTCTATCGCTGAAACAGCAGTGGCTCCTAAATTAGTTCATACAGTTATTACTGACTAATGATCATTTCATTTACTTTGAGGGGGAAATAATATGGATAAGAAAATATATATTGAAGAAGCAAACAAGATGTTATCGAAAGCGTATATTCCGTATTCTAAATTTCCTGTTGGCGCAGCGTTAGTTACGAAAGAAGGGAAAATCTATACTGGTTGTAATATAGAAAATGCTTCTTATGGTTTATGTAACTGTGCAGAAAGAACAGCAATATTTAAAGCGGTATCAGAAGGGGAGCGCGATTTTAGTTACTTAGTTATTACAGGAGAAACTGATGGACCGATTTCACCATGTGGTGCGTGTAGACAAGTAATTGCTGAATTCTGTGATCCGAAAATGCCTGTATTACTAACGAATGTAAAAGGTGATGAAAAAGAAGTGACTGTTGAGCAATTACTTCCAGGTGCTTTCACAATTGACGATTTAAAATAAGTTAAAAAGCCATTTTGCAATTATTAATTGCAGAATGGCTTTTTTGTTCATATTCCGTTCATAAACTTTGCGTAAAATGATTGCAGCGAATATGGAAAGTTTACAGCAGGAGGAATATAATGAAGAAATTCTATAATGCGGCATGTAGTTACTTATTGGTTTATGATTTTGCTAAAAAAGTCATTTAAATAGATAGGAGTGGAAAGTATGATAGCACTTTTATCAAGTGTCATAGCGGTTTGTATGGCTGTTGGGGTAATGTTTCTACGTTTTAAAGCAGCGAAAAAGCCGGTAACGAAAAAGAAAATTATATTACCACCAATTTTTATGAGTACAGGCGCGATGATGTACTTTTTACCAGGTTTTCGATTAACATCGTTAGAAATAGTCGAGGCAATTAGTATAGGGATTATTTTCTCTATTTTTCTTATTAAAACAACTAAGTTCGAAATAAAAGGCGAACATATATTTATGAAACCGTCAAAAGCATTCATATTCATTTTAGTAGGCTTATTAGCTGTACGCGCGGCATTAAAGTCATATTTAAGCCAATCAATTGATTTGGCAGAGTTAAGCGGCATGTTTTTCTTACTAGCATTTGCGATGATTGTGTCGTGGAGAATTGCGATGTATCGCTCGTTTACTAAATTAGAAAAGACAATAAAAAGAGTTGGAATTTCTAAATAGGAATTCCGGCTCTTTTTATGTTTTATACGATTGTTTTTTTAGCTTTGATTTCATTTGCTTAATTTTAAACGTATTTGAGCATCTTGTAATGCGGCTGGTGTAACGTTAAGACCATGTTGATCAACAATTTTTGTGTTTAATAAAATGGAATCTAAGCTTCCACGAAATGTTTTTGTATAGTTTTGACGCAGCATTTGTTGTTCTTGTTTTTCATCAACTGTTAATCCAGATGCTTTTTCTTTTTTTGATAATTCGTTAATACGGAATAAAATGTTTTTCATTTGATTCACCTCTAGTTTTAATTAATTACATTAGTTACTTACTAATGTATAGTTATTGTAACGTATCTTTTAATAAGTGTCAATGCTTATAAACATTCATTGTTTTGTAAGTGTGTGGGGTGATAAAGAATGAAAAAACTACAAATACTTGAAATAGGGAAGATGTTAATATACAATACCTAAGTAGGGTATATAAAGTTATTGTTTTACTTTATGAGAGTAATAAGCAAAAAGGAGTATGTAATAATGAATGCAGTAATTTCAAAGAAAGAAACAATCATCTCATATACGATTGCTATTTTATTTATTTTAGCCATGGTAATAGCAGGTGTGTTATTAAATGATCCAGAAGTCATTTTGCCGGAAATAGCGGCAATGGCAATCGCTTTATGGGCATACCGTGAGCCGGGATGGCTAAGACAACCAGAAAAAATCTTTATTGCACCGTCAATAACAGCTGTAATTGGTTTTATGGTGAATCAAATGGATATAGCCTATTTAGGGAAAGTAAGCTTAACGCTTGTATTGATGATGCTGTTTTTACGTGTTATTCAGTCCAATTTAGCACCATCTATTGCGACAGGTTTATTACCATTAGTAACAAATGCGACGGAATGGTCATTTGTTATCTCAGTCTTCGTTTTGACATTTATTTTAATGATTGGTGTTCTTATTTTTAAATTGAATAACGGTATTGAGCGAAAAGTGAATATACAGTATAAATATATGACTGTATTTCTAATACTAAATTTCGTTTGGATCAGTTTATGTTGGATAACTGGTTATGAACAATTAGCGGTTATTCCGCCAATTCTAGTCGTTGTGTATGAATCACTTCAAAAACCGATGTACAATGAAAAAATGGCATTTAAACAAATAGTAGTATTAACTACATCAGCAACTGTTGGAACTTTATTGTATTTTGCGATTGATTCATGGATTGTAGTTACTTTATTCAATATGATATTAATGCTTATTTTATTAAAAATAGTTGGAGTACGTATTCCAGCAGCGTATGCATTTCCCTTACTTCCGCTCGTATTTCCTGATGAAATGATAAAAATGTTACCAGTAGGTTCATTCATTGCAGGGGTATTTTTATTTGGTGCAGTACTATTGTATAAGAAGTGGGAGATGAAACAAAAGGGCATGCAGAAGAGTGAAATATAATTTGTAAAAAAGGTAAGTTCAAATCACTTGAACTTACCTTTTTTATTTATACCCAATATAAGGATATATCATAAATTCCGACTAAAATGAGTAGTACCCCTGCTATAAGTTGAATGTGTTTTCCTATTTTTCGGCTCTTTTTAAGTAGTGCTCCATTTAATCCAAGGTAGGAAATGATGAACATTAATATAACGATAGGGAGAGCAGTTCCTATCGAAAAGAATGTCGGAAACAAGTAACCATAATTATATGAGAAAGATAAAGGGATTAACGTTCCGAAAAATAGAACGAACATAGTCGGACAGAAAGCTAAGGAAAAGAAGAATCCAAGTAAAAATGAGCCAACCTCATTTTGTTTTCGTATAAATTTGATCGAGAAGAAACTTCTTCCTTTTATAATACCTGCCAACATTAGCCCCATTAAAATTAATAAAGGTCCAATTATTTTTCGTAACCATGGGAAATACAAAGTTAATATTTGCTGAATCTCTTTTCCTAAAAACCATACTAATAGTCCAAGTGTCGTAAAAGCTATTATTTTTCCTAAAATGAATAACAATATATGTTTCCATGCATGTCCCTTTTGTAAAGATTGATTCCCATAAAGTGTAATAGCGCTAATGTTTCCTGTTAATTGGCAAGGAGCAAGGGTACCTACAATGCCTAATAAAAATGCAAATAAAAGAGGAATTGATTTCGTAGCATTCGCGACATCCATTAAAGGAGACATGAGTTGATAACTCCACTCGCTAATTGTTGAAAACACGTTATATTCACCTTTCTAATTAAATTGAAATGCTCCTTCTTTCGTAATCTGCTTCCAAGTTTTCCCCTCATCTGTAGAAAGGAACACATTTGCTTTCATTGTAGCAAATACTATTTCAGATGAATTTTGAGGATTTTGTGATATGTACATAATTGCATCTTTAGAATCTAAAGATGGAGTTTGTATGTTTGTTTCTTCATTTGTAGCAATTGATTTCTTCGTTATCATTTGCTTATTGATAGGGGCGTAAAAAACATCTTCATTACTTAATGTAACTGCTGTCGATTCAAGTGATGTAGAGAATAGTTCAAATGTATTTCCGTAATCTGTAGATAAGTAAACACCATCTTTAGCACTTACCGCGACTACACTAGATTGATCAGGATGTACGGAAAAGGAATGAATTGTACTTGAAAGACCTTTTAACTTACTATTTTTCCAATCTTGTCCGTTGTTCGTACTGAAATAAAAACCTTGTTGTAATTTAGAATTTGGACGCTCATTGTATAAATAAATTGCTTCCGTATTATATCCGACAGCAAGGTTGTGAAAATCAGATTCCCCATAAAACGCTAGCTTCTCGAGGGTATTACCGCCATCAGAACTTTTCATTAATCCTAAAGGATTTTTTAAATTTGCACCTGGTTCAGGATGGCCGCTGGCAAAGAATCCGTTCTTTGTTGCCTGAAATCCCATATAATCATGTAGCTCAGTCTTAGTTTCAAACCATTTTCCATTTTGATAAACTTTTATACCACTGTGAGTGGCAATAGAAACTCCGGGCATATTTCCGGCATAGCCAATTCCATGAATGTGCTCGATTTTTCCAGATGTAGTTTCCTTATAGAAGTTTTGCGGACTCGTATTTACTGTTTCTGTATGTTTTCGTTGAGATTGCACCGTGTCTTTCTTCACTGGTGCTGTTTCGGCGTTGCTAGAACATCCTGTAATGATGAATAAAGAAGTAATTGCTATCCCTGTTGCTACATAATATTTCAAAGTTGTAGCTCCTTTCCTATATATGAGATTTTAAGTATATGGAATAAATGTCAAGAAATTGTGGAGTGGTATGCATCATTTAGATTGGAATGGGCTCTAGTAATGAAAATTTTCCTTTTTATATGAGTACTATCAATTGACGAAAAATTATAACAATAATAAAATGAATTGTATTGGGTAATTAGATTTACAAGTATACATAGAACGCTAGGGGGATTATTATGAAATCAACATTTTTTGCTCAAAATAGAGAACGATTAGTAAACACATTACCAGATGAATCTATTACTATTTTATTTGCTGGACAAGCACCTCATATGTCGGCGGATGCACATTATAAATTTGTGCCGAATCGAAATTTTTACTATGTAACAGGAATCGAGGAACCAAATGTTATTTTCATGTTGAAGAAGTTTGGAAATAGTGTTGAAGAAACACTGTTCATTGAAAAATCGGATCCAGTCATGGAAAAATGGGTCGGTAAAACAGTTTCTAACAAAGAAGCAGAGAAAATTTCAGGTATAAAGAAAGTTGTATATTTAGATAGCTTTGAAAAGACAATGTCAAATATACTTTTTACAGAAAATGTGAAGCATCTATATTTAGATTTAGAGCGTCGTGAGTGGAATGGTACGGAGACAAAAACGCTTGCTTTTGCTAAACATGTAAGAGAACAGTATCCACACGTTTTAGTTGGTAATGTATATCCGAATATTTGTGAATTACGAGTGTTTAAAACAGAAGAAGAAATTGAAATCATAAAAGAAGCAATTGCTGTAACGAAAGAGGGTATTTACAACGTACTTAAGCATGCAAAAGCAGACATGATGGAGTATGAATTAGAAGCTCAGTTTGATTTCACATTGAAGTCATCTGGTATTAAGCATCATGCATTCAATACAATTTTGGCAAGTGGGAAAAATGCTACAGTTCTTCATTATGAAGACAATGATGCACAAATTCAAAATGGTGATTTAGTACTGCTAGATTTAGGCGCTCAAAAAGACTACTATAACGCTGATATTAGTTATACATTCCCGGCAAATGGAACATTCTCTAGTCGCCAAAAACAAATGTATAATATTGTATTAAAAGCATTGAAAGAAACAACGAAACTCATTAAGCCAGGAGTAAAGTTTGCTGCATTAAATGAGCATACAAAAAAGGTACTAGCAGAAGAGTGTAAAGAAATTGGTTTAATTCAAGAAGACGAAGAGTTATCAAAATACTATTATCATGGTGTTAGCCATTTCCTTGGTTTAGATACGCATGATGTAGGAACATATAAAGATAGAGTGTTAGAAGAAGGCATGGTTATAACAATTGAACCTGGTCTTTATATTGAAGAAGAAGAAATTGGAATTCGTATTGAAGATGACATTCTTGTAACGAAAGACGGACATGAAAACTTGTCAAAAGATATTATTAGAGAAGTTGAAGAGATTGAAGCGTTTATGAGAGAAAACAATGTAAATATAAAAAAAGATGAAGTTGTTACGAAATAATCATTAGAAGAGGCGCTCAATTTTGGGCGTCTTTTTATTTAGCTCATTGCATATCTCCATATTTTCTTGAAAATCATTTTTTATAATGATTTTGAAAAAGAAAAAGGAGGGGTTTCCATGAAGAGATTTGTGTTAACAGCAGTTACAGTCTCTGTCATATCTTTAATTGCTGCATGTTCTGCGACCACAAATACAACAAACGATCATAAAAATATGAACGATAAAAAAACACCACAGACTGAAACGGCTACAAAACCATTGAAAGTTGAAATAGGACCAGAAGTTACTTTAATAGCGAAAGAAGAAAAGCAAAAATTAAGTAACGGTGTTATTGTTCCAGTCTGGACATTTAATGGCTCATCTCCTGGTCCAGAAATTCGGGTGAAAAAAGGCGAAAAGGTGAAAGTGACATTAAAAAATGAACTATCTGCACCAGTATCTATTCATTGGCATGGGTATCCTGTCCCAAATAATATGGATGGAATTCCAGGTGTGACGCAAGATGCGGTTGAATCTGGAAAAAGTTTCACCTATGAGTTTGAAGCGAACGTACCAGGAACGTATTGGTATCATTCACATCAAGATTCTGTAAATCAATTAGATAGAGGTTTGTATGGAGCGCTCATTGTAGAAGATACAAAGGAAAAATATGATAAAGATTACACATTAATGTTAGATGAATGGGTAACAGATAAAGAAGAGATTAATAAACAGTTAAAAGAAATGACAAAAGGAAAAACAGAAAAAGCAGATGGTAATAAATCTAGTAAGGATAATGAAAATACGAAAAAGAATGATGATAGGAACGACATGGATCATTCCGGTATGGACATGGGCAGTGATAAAAAAGACTCTAGTAATATGGCAGGAATGGACCATGGAAATATGAAGATGGAAGGTCATGATATGAGTATGTATGATTTATTCACAATCAATGGTAAAAGCGGGGATTTAGTAGAACCATTAAAAGTGAATAAGGGGGATAAAGTCCGTCTTCGACTCGTTAATGCTGGTTATCTATCACATGATATACACGTTCACGGTCATGATATAAAAGTAATTGCGACAGATGGTCAACCAATAAACGATCCAAAAGTTATAAAGGATCAAGTAATTTCAATCGCACCTGGTGAACGTTATGATATTGAATTTACTGCTAATAATCCTGGGAAATGGTATGTTGAAGACCATTCAGCAAATAAAGGTGCAAAAGGAATGAAAGCTGTTATTGAATATGATGGCAGCAAAGAGATGAAAGATAAAGCAGATGAAAAAGAAAAATTATCGAAATTAGATATGACGAAATATGGTGCTAAAAAACTAGGTAGTTTCACGCTAGATCAGCAGTATACTGCCACATATAATATGGACTTGAATACGCAAATGAATGGAAATGAAATGGTATATACAATTAACGGAAAGGTATTTCCAGACATTGACCCGATTCCAGTAAAAAAGGGTGATTTAGTAAAAGTAAAATTGGTAAATCGTTCTAAAATGGACGATCATCCGATGCATTTACATGGTCACTTCTTCCAGGTGTTGAGTAAAGATGGAAAACCGATAGAAGGTTCTCCAATTGTGAAAGATACTTTGAACCTAAAACCAGGTGAAGAATATGAAGTAGCCTTTGTAGCAGATAATCCGGGTGATTGGATGTTCCACTGTCATGATTTACACCATGCTTCCGCCGGGATGGTAACAGAAGTGAAATATACAGATTATAAATCTGATTATGTTCCAAACCCAAACATTCCTAATAAGCCAGAATAATATAAAATTTATGGAGTTGATGATAATATAAAACAGCTATCTTAGGGATAGCTGTTTTAATGATTTTTAGCATGAAAAAAGCTGTTTTTAAATGTAATGTTGTGTATTGGGCATATTATTTTTATAAAAGTTTAGGCAGCGGAAGCGATAATGCCTTGTATAAGAGTTACAAGATAAAAAATGCGATTTTTGTTATTTAGGGATTTAAAAAACATATTCGTTTCTGGTTTGGAAGTAGATAATAGAAGAAATCGCTAATTTTTTGTATAATCAGTTGATAAAATTACAGTGGTAAATTTAATGTGTTGTAGTTCAAAAAGGATAGATAATAGCCCCTTACATTTGACCTTTTTTTTATTTTATACTACAATTCGTAGTGCGAAGGGAGGGCGGGTATGTTCAAGCAAAACTATAAGTGAAATGAATAAGGCATAAATTATTTTTTTGACCGCTTGAAGCAAAAATAATAGAAATTATTTGGTGCTCAGAAGGTATCACACTGAAAGGTGTGCAGAAAAAATTAATGTTACAACGTTACAGCACATATCAAAAATTGTTAGCTGATCAGTAGTACAGTATGTGATAGATAAAATAAAGTCACCTTTTGGAAAACAGCGACTAACTTATGGGTGAGTGTTTGTGGCTTTTTTTAAGAATTTAAACTACACAGTGTAGTGGTTTGTGAAAAGAGGCAAAATGAATGCAGCAGATTAAAAGATATGGATTGTACTAGGAACGGGGATGCTTTCATTTGTCTCACCGTGCATCGGTCTAATTTTGACCGCATTATTAATGCTTGGTACAACGAATCCAGATCAAGCGTTTATTTACATTACAGTTTACAAACTGGGATTTGCGATTCCTTTTTTCTTAATTGCCTTCGTACGTTACGAAAGAATGGAATAACACCTCCGTTGAATATCTAGAATAGAGGTTGATAGAAAAGAAGAGTACAACATAAGTAGAAAAGCATTTGATATAAAAAATAATAAACTAAAGATATGATGATACTTAAATGTATTTATGGGAAGGTGTTTAATACCTATGAAAAGAATTTTAGCTAGTGTGGCAGTAGTTTCTGTTACAGGAAGTACATTTATTGGTACTGCTCAAGCGCAAACTTCTATAGTGCCAAAAGACAAAAAACATGAGCAACCTACTGATACAGTAACATATGAAAATCCAGTAACAGTAAACACGAATGTTCTACGTGTTCGCACACAGCCAAATACGTCTAGTGCAATAATGGGGCGCGTGTATGAAGGGAAAGTTTTACAAGTTATTGGAGAAGATAACGGTTGGTTGAAAATTAATCATAACGGAAAAATTGGCTACGTAAGTGGTGAATTTGTTTCGAAAAATGGTATATCAGCGAAGACGAATGTAAGTACGAGTCGTAGTAAAACTGTAACTGCTAATATATTACGTGTTCGCACACAGCCAAATACGTCTAGTGCAATAATGGGGCGCGTGTATGAAGGGAAAGTTTTACAAGTTATTGGAGAAGACAACGGTTGGTTGAAAATTAACCATAATGGAAAAGTAGGTTATGTAAGCAGTCAATTTGTAATAGACGATAGCTCAAATGGAAGTGACAATAACAATGGAAAAGTTCAAGTAGCGAGTGGGAATTACAAAGTTAATGTATCCTCCCTCCGTGTTCGTACAGGTCCAAGTACTTCCCATACGATTTTAGGCTCTATACATAAAGGACAAGTTGTTCAAGTAACTGGTGAAGTTCAAGACTGGGTCAAAATTAACTATAGTGGACAAACTGCTTATATTAGTAAAGATTACATTTCAAAGAGTGGCTCTAATGCAAATGTAGACCAAACAAATGAACAACAAAATAATGTTACGGTTCAAACTGACGGTACATACATTGTAGACGCTACTTCTTTACGTGTGCGTACAGGTCCTGCTACTTACCATAGTGTAATTGGTGGTGTATTAAACGGACAAACATTGCAAGTAACTGGCGGTGAAAATGGCTGGTTGAAAATTAATCATAATGGCAGAACTGGTTATGTGAGCAGTGAATATGTAAAATTCGTTAAAGAGGGTACACCATCAAAACCTGAAACAAGTAATCCATCTACTGGAGCAACAGTTGGTGCCTACTATGTTAACGTAAGCATGTTAAATGTAAGAAGCGGTGCTGGTACAAATCATGGTGTAATCGGTGCTTTATCAAAAGGAATAAAAGTACAAGTTCTATTTGAACAAAATGGATGGGGGAAAATTAATTACAACGGTAAAAACGGTTATGTATCAAGTGAATTTCTATCAAAAACAAGTGAGACTGATGCAGAGGAGCAGCGACAATCCCAAGAGGTAAATACAACTAATGAAATTAAAACAAATGACTTTATTCAACCAGCTGCAGGAAGATATACTTCTGGATTTGAGAAACGTGGTGGGCAAATGCACCACGGATTAGATATTGCTGCTTCAGGAACAGTGCCAGTTGTTGTTGCCGCAAAAGGTGTAGTCACTCGCTCATATTATTCCACAAGCTACGGTAATGTGGTGTTTATTTCTCACAATATTAACGAACAAACATATATAACTGTATACGCTCATTTAAAGAGTCGTTCTGTTACTGCAGGTCAAAAAGTGAAGCAAGGACAACAACTTGGCATAATGGGGAATACAGGACAATCTGAAGGACAACACTTACATTTTGAAATCCATAAAGGTGAATGGAATGCACAGAAGAGCAATGCTATGGATCCAAAACAATATATTAGTTAAGTAAGAATTTTTTATTTTAAGATGGGGGTATTGTATACCTCATCAAACTAAGAGAACTGAATATCTATGAACTGAAAAAATATACTATCAATCATGTAGATTTAGAAGGTTCATTAAGTGTAGAAAAGTAGAAAAATAATTGATGGTGAAGATTACGACATGAATTAATTTGAAAAAGAGAGGTCACAGCATTGTAATTCTGTGACCTCTTATTATATAATGCAAAGCTATTATTTATTAGTTTTCTGTATAATTATTAATCCTGATCCCATGTCAGAAGCTAAACTATAGTTATTATCTACAAATACTCCAAATAATAAGTAAGTCGCATCCGTAAACCACATTTCATTTGGGGCTGACGATTCAAAAGTGTTTTTTATTTTCATTTGTTAAAAAATAAAATTATCGATTATAGCTGCTAGTGTTTATGGATAGGTTGTTCATGTTCAGAGGGGAACGGTAGGGTATGATCTGGGAATGTTACGAATACAGTAAGAACAATTACTACGCTGATCGAAAGTAATAATAAAAAACGCCGTTCGATAAAAGTAGAAAAGGTTTCTGATAAAAGTTGAATTATACATGACATAGTTATTGTTATCGTAAGTAAGAGACTAATGAACAGTATACTATGAGCTTGTTGAGCGTTTAACATTTCTGTAATCATTGCTCCCATCATACTTGCCATTAATCCAGAGAACATTCCTTCTAAAGCAGTATATAGGTGAAAACGTAGACCGATTAAGAAACCGATAAAACCACTAATTAAAATAGCAAGCAAAGTAGAATATAGTAATTCCCCCTTAAAGAGAATGCCTAAGTAAAAACCAATACTTAAACCGATACTCATACTAAAAGACATAATAAATACCATATACTCCATTAGGGTACCCTTACGTTTAGAAATATAGGATGTAATAAGAATCGAGGTACAGCAAAGTGTTAAGGTAGTTAACGTATAAGCAAACATTATGATACCTCCTTGTCCTATCGTTCATTTCATCATATGTTTATATGGAGGGTACTTATGCTTATTAATATCTGCATATTATCTGCACAATTTCATAGATGTAAGCAAAGGAACGCTTGATTTTTTAGGGCGTCTTTTTTAATTATAAGCATGTGAAAGAAATTGTTATATTATGAGTTTCTATTGTGAAGCCATAAAGAATAAGCGTATAATATTATAGGTCTCCCATTTGCGAGACAAACCGCGAATGATAAATAAGATTGTTGTTTTATCATCGCTTCTAAACATATAGACAATGAAAGTAACACTGGAATACAGATAGGGAGTTATAAAATGAAATTAATTATTGCCGAGAAACCAGATCAAGGGTTGGCTCTTGTTTCACAGTTTAAATATCGCCGGAAAGATGGATATTTAGAAGTAGAAGCGAATGAGTTATTTCCAAATGGAGCGTACTGTACATGGGCAATTGGTCATTTGACGCAGTTATGTAATCCAGAGCATTATCACGCAGAGTGGAAAAAATGGTCACTTAATACATTACCGATGATTCCAGAACGTTTTCAATTTGAAGTAACAAAGTCAAAGTATAAGCAATTTAACGTAGTGAAACAGCTGTTACATAATCCTCAGGTAACAGAAATTATTCACGCGGGCGATGCTGGGCGTGAAGGGGAACTGATCGTACGAAATATTATTAATCTTTGTAACGTGCAAAAGCCGATGAAACGTCTATGGATTTCATCTTTAACGAAGCAAGCTATTTACCAAGGATTTAAAAATCTACTTGATGAATCAGATACAATTAATACGTATTACGAAGCATACACAAGATCTTGCGCTGACTGGGTTGTTGGTATGAATGCATCACGTGTCTTTAGTATTTTGTTAAAGAAAAAAGGAATGAATGATGTATTTTCTGCTGGTCGTGTCCAAACACCAACGTTAGCATTGATTGTAAAGCGAGAGAAAGAAATTGAAAACTTTAAGTCAGAGCCTTTCTGGGAAGTGTTTGCAACCTTTAATATAGAAGGAAAGAAATATGACGGAAAATGGGAAAAGGATAATGAATCCCGCTTAAAAGACCCTGATATGGCGAATAAAATTGCGGCATTTTGCCAAGGGAAACCGGCTGTTGTGAAGGAAATGAAAACGGAGCGTAAAGAGTTTCAGCCGCCGCTTTTATTTAACTTATCATCACTGCAAGCAACGGCAAATAAAGCCTTTAAGTTTTCACCGAAAAAGACGCTTGATATAACGCAAGCACTCTATCAAAAAGGGATTGTTTCTTATCCACGTTCAGATTCTAACTATGTTACACAAGGAGAAGCAGCGACGTTCCCTGATATTTTACAGAAGTTAAGTCAGTTTGATGAATATAAAGGCTTATTACCGGCTCCGGTTGAATCCATTATGAATAACAAGCGTTATGTAAATGAAAAGAAAGTAACAGATCACTACGCAATTATTCCGACAGAGCAAGTTACAAACCCAAGCAGACTATCAGGTGATGAAAAGAAAATATACGATATGATCGTAAGAAGGCTTATTGCAGCTCATTATGAAGTTGCAATCTTTGACTATACAACGATTGTAACGCTTGTAGATGAACGTGCTGAATTCATTTCAAAAGGAAAACAGCAAATTCAAGAAGGTTGGCGTAAAGTTATTTTCCAAGACGATAAAGATGACGAAACCATTCTTCCAATTGTAGCTGAAGGCGAAGAAGGAAAAGTTGTAAAGGTGAAAGTGAAAGAAGGAAAAACACAGCCACCGAAGCGCTATACAGAAGGACAACTTATTACGTTAATGAAAACAGCTGGTAAGTATTTAGAGAATGAAGAGCTGGAGAAAGTATTAAAGAAAACAGAAGGTTTAGGTACGGAAGCGACTCGCGCAGGTATTATTACGATGCTGAAAGACCGTAAGTATATAGATGTAAAGAAAAACCAAGTGTATGCGACTGATAAAGGAAAAGTATTAATTACCGCAATTGGTGATAAAATACTAGCTTCACCGGAAATGACTGCGAAATGGGAACAACGTCTTGCGGAAATTGGTGAAGGTACAGCTTCACCAGCTACATTTATGGAACAGACGAAAAAGCTATCAGCTAAAATTATTGAAGACGCAGTGGAAATGTCTGAGAAGTGGGATTTCACGGGACTACATGTTGAATCGATTGAACGGAAAGGATCGAAATTTACAACGGGTAAAAAGGTTGGTAGCTGTAAAAAATGTGATGGTGATGTAATTGATAAGTCAACGTTTTACGGTTGTTCTAACTATAATACAACGCAATGTGATTTCACCATTTCAAAGAAGATATTAAGTAAAACAATTTCGCAAAAGAATATGACAAAGCTCTTAAAAGGTGAAAAGACTGATTTAATTAAAGGTTTTAAAAAGGGCGAGAAAACGTTTGATGCGAAATTAGAGTGGAAAGATAATAAGATTAATTTTGTATTTGAGAATTAATTTGTTAAAAGAGCATGACATAAAACTGTCATGCTCTTTTGTTTTTCTTTTATTTAAAATTTAACGATAAAAAAAATCCTTTAAATAATAATTTTTTATTGTAAAACGATAAATTTTGTATTAAAATCAAAATCATAATAAATGAGTGAGGTGCTTTTGTTAAAAGGTAACAACCTTATTTTTAAAATTAGAGGAGGTATAACTATGAACATTAACAATTTGATTGTTAAAAATATGGATAACCCCCATGAGTTGGAGAAGATGTATAGAAAAGATCCGAAAGCTTTTAAAAAAGCATTCTCACAAGCATGGGACCAAAACCCTGATTCCCAGGTTCTAGGTGCTTGGTATGAAAGGTTGCATTTCAAGGAGAAAGTAAATAAAGAAAAAACATCTTTGTTTCAAAAAGGTTTCTTATTCATGGGCCTTTTAGCTATTCTGGCCGGCATAAGCACCAGGATCATTTTCCACTTTGTTGAGCAGGAAGCAATTGCTCCAATTAACTTGGCTTTTGGTGTAATTCCCTTTATTGCTGCTTATTTTGTTTACAATAATACTCCCAAAAAAAGTATTATTTATTCCCTTGCAGCGTTGTTCCTTATTTCCGGGATGTATCTTAATACGTTGCCATTAAATTATAAAGACAGTACCATTCTTGCTTATTTACATCTTCCTATATTTTTATGGGTCTTAGTAGGGCTTGCGTTTACAGGAAATGAATATTCAAAAGGCAGTACAAGATTAGCCTATATAAAATTTAATTTAGAATATTGTCTTCTCTACGCCAGCATGGCAGTGAGCGGAATGATACTAGCAGTATTCACCATGCGTTTATTTAGCTTTGTTGACTTAGATATAGGAGAATTCTATTTTAGTAATGTTGTTTTATTTGGAGCAGCGGCTCTCGCTATTGTGGCTGCATACTTAGTATCAATGAATCTTAAGCTTGCTAAAAATATTACACCATACATATCTAAAATTTTTAGTCCTCTCGTCCTGATCACGTTGCTTATCTATCTTATAACGGTAATTTGGGTCGGGAAAAATCCGTTCTTGGATCGCAATTTCCTAATGGCCTTCAACGGAATCCTCCTTGGTGTATTGGCTGTTACCATATTTTCTATCGTTGAAAGTGACTCGGACGAGAAAAAGAATATTTCAGATTATATAAATTTTTCCTTAATTGTTCTGGCGCTTATTATTGACACTGTCGCATTGTCAGCCATAGTATTTAGACTTTCTTCTTACGGGATTACACCTAATAGACTTGCTGTTTTAGGAGTAAACATACTGATTTGGGCAAATCTCATTTGGATTATGTTTGCCTATATGCGTTTCTTGCAAAATAAATCAGGACCAAAAGCTATCCAAGATGCCGTTACGAAGTATTTGCCAATATACGGACTTTGGGCAGCTTTCGTCATATTTACGTTTCCTATCATTTTTAATTAGAAAGGATCTGTTAATGCGGGAGTGGTGAGGGCTAATAATCATTGGGGGATGAACAAAACCCCCAATGATTAAAGTTTCACTTTATTACAATTGGTATTATTACGTTTGTAGTTTCGGTAATTTCATTTGTAATGATAAATAAGAAATAAGTGTTGTATGTAATCTTTCCATAATAAAAAACGTCCCAAAATGGGACGTTTTTTATTATGCGTATTGCCGTTTTTTCTTAATAAGCAACAAAACTTGTGACACACAAGCTAGTACCGGTAACTCAATCAATGGTCCAATAACGAGTGCAAGTGCGATAAGAGGTTCGTCTGGAAAAGCGGTTACAGCGATAGCGAGTGCAACAGGTGAGTTTCTTGCTAACGTTGTTAAGCTTAGACTTACTGTATCTTTGTAAGATAAATGCATCATGCGCCCGATAAATTGTCCTAGTAAAAAATTGATGATGAAGAACAATAGAACAGGAACGAGTAATAATAAAACAACATTCATATTTTGTAGTAAATATTTACCTTGTGATGCAAACATCGCTACTATTGCTAAACTTAAAAATACAATTTGAGCAGAGCTAAAAAACGGAATGAGTTTATTCTCGAGAGGTTCAGCTTTTTTCATTTTATTCATAATGAATTTTGTAGCGTGTGCAAGTATAAATGGTAAGACGATTACGATAACAATACTTTCTACTAAAACAGAAATCGCTACAGCTTTCATGACACCAGCAAATAAAAATAAATAAATTGGAAGGAGTAGTACTTGCAAAATTAAATTTACAGGTAAAATTGCAGTAGAAAGTGCTACATTTCCTTTCGCTATTTCAGTAAAGATTAAGTACCAATCTGTGCATGGAGTAACCATTAACATTATAAATCCAACCCAAAGTGCTGGATGATCTGAAAGAAATAGTGCTCCTAATCCCCAAGTGAGTAAAGGGGTCCATAAGAAGTTAATAGTAAGACTTGTTCCAGCAAATTTTAAATTGCGAAATCCGTTTTTTATTTCTTTTAATGGGATGCTGAGGAATAATCCATATAGCATGAAGAATAAGAAGGGGACAATAAATTTGTCTGAATACGTATGTATCATATTAAATTGTCCGAGTACGATGCCGCATGTAACAGCAAAAAGAATAATAAAAGTTTGAATCTTTTCTATAGTGCTCATGAATAAATCCTTTCTATATATGAATTTTCCTCTCTAAGTTTATTATACAAGTAATAAAGATGTATTTGGTGTTCAATTGTATCTCGCTTAATATTTTTAAGTCGAGATTTTATTTTTTATTAAAAGTTACTTGACTAAAGTAAGTGACTATATTACAATCACTTACATAAGGTAATTAAATAACAAAAAGTTGCAATGGCGTAACTTAAGGTATCTATTGGAACTTTTTCTTAGAATAAGAATTTTTATGATGATGAATAATGAATATGAAAAGAAAGATTAGGTGAAGAAAATGGGACTATTTAGCTCATTATTTGGTAAAAAAGAAGAAAATAAGAATGTAGAGGGGAATAAAAAAATGTCAAAAGTATTATTTGTAAAAGCAAACGATCGTCCAGCGGAGCAAGCAGTTAGTTCAAAAATGTATGAAACATTTGTAAGTACTTATAAAGAAGCAAATCCAAATACAGAAATTACGGAATTAGATTTATTTGCATTAGATCTTCCTTATTACGGAAATATCGCGATTTCAGGTGGATATAAACGTAGCCAAGGTATGGAGTTAACAGCTGAAGAGGAGAAGGCAGTTGCTACAGTAGCTCAATATTTAAATCAGTTTTTAGAAGCTGATAAGGTTGTATTTGCATTCCCATTATGGAACTTTACAGTACCAGCACCATTAATCACATATATTTCATACTTATCTCAAGCTGGAAAAACGTTTAAATATACAGCAAATGGCCCAGAAGGTTTAGTTGGTGGTAAGAAAGTAGTTGTGTTAGGTGCTCGTGGTTCAGATTACTCTTCAGAACAAATGGCTCCTATGGAAATGGCAGTTAATTACGTAACAACTGTACTTGGATTCTGGGGAATTACAAATCCAGAGACAGTTGTAATTGAAGGACACAATCAATATCCAGATCGTTCACAACAAATTGTTGAAGAAGGTCTAGAAAACGTTAAAAAAGTAGCAGCAAAATTTTAATTCATGATAGTAAATGGAAAAACCAACATGGATGACCATGTTGGTTTTTTAGTCTATTTTTCATGTTAAAAAATGTATATTTATAAAATAAAAGAAAAGTTCGAAAATAGTATTGCAAAATATTATATAGCAAACTATAATGAATTCAAGAATAGTTGATACTTAAATTAAATATTCAGAAAATTCAATTAGTTAAAATTGGAAAATGAGATAAGGAAACTTGAATGGGGGTTATATTATGGCGAATAAAGTACCGTTTTCGTTCATAGTAGTTATTGGATTAATGTTATTTGCACTATTTTTTGGAGCGGGAAATTTAATTTTTCCAGCGATGCTTGGTCAATCAGCTGGAGAGAATGTATGGATTGCTAACGCTGGATTTTTAGTAACTGGTGTTGGATTACCATTACTAGGTGTACTAGCATTTGGTTTTTCAGGTAAAGATGATTTGCAGTCGTTAGCTAGTCGTGCTCACCCAGTGTTCGGGATTGTATTTACAACAGTTTTATACTTAGCGATCGGTCCGTTATTTGCAATACCGAGAACAGGAAATGTATCTTATGAAATTGGTCTTAAGCCGTTTATGCCAGAGGGAGTAGGTTCTACACCTTTAATTCTTTTCACAATTATATTCTTTAGCATCACTTGTTTTTTTTCGCTAAATCCCGCGAAAATTGTCGATATTGTTGGAAAAATTTTAACGCCAATTAAGTTGACTTTCATCGGTATTTTAGTAATCGTTGCTTTTATACATCCGATTGGAGATATGCAAGCACCAGTGGAAGCTTATACATCACATGCATTCTTTAAAGGATTCCAAGAAGGATACTTAACGATGGATACGCTCGCATCATTCGTATTCGGGATTATCATCATCAATGCTATTAAAGAAAAAGGTGCGAAAACGAAAACACAAATTATGGTCGTTTGTGCAAAAGCGACAATAATTGCAGCATCTATTTTAGCAATTATCTATACAGCTCTTTCTTATATGGGTGCTTCAAGTGTTGCAAAGCTTGGACATTTAGAGAACGGCGGAGAAGTATTAGCGAAAGTTTCTAACTACTATTTCGGATCATATGGCGGAGTATTATTAGGATTAATGATTACAGTAGCTTGTTTAACAACTAGTGTGGGACTTGTATCAGCATGTTCTTCATTCTTCCATAAGTTATTCCCAAATGTTCCTTACAAAGCAATTGCAATCACACTATGTGTATTTAGTGCAATTGTTGCAAACGTAGGATTAACACAATTGATCGCAGTTTCTGTTCCAGTATTAACAGCAATTTATCCACTAGCAATCGTATTGATTTTCTTAACATTCTTCCATTCATTATTCAAAGGAAGAGCTGAAGTTTATCAAGTGAGCTTAATCGTAACATTTATCATCAGCTTATTCGATGGATTAAGTGCAGCTGGAGTTAACATTGAAGTAGTAAGCCAAGTGTTCACTAAATTCCTTCCGATGCAGGGAGTAGGATTAGGCTGGATCTTCCCAGCGATTATCGGTGGATTTATCGGATATGGCATTAGCGTTGTAAAAGCAAAAAATCAAGTTCAACCAGCTAGTGCGAATAAGAAAATAGGTTAAATAAAAAAGTTATAGAACTTGTTTCTATAACTTTTTTTGTTACTATTGATAAGGATAGAAAAAATAAAGTAGTAGGGGAAATAAAATGAAAAAAACAATTGATCATATCGGCATCGCAGTTCGAGATATAGATAGTACGATACGTTTTTATGAAAATGTGTTACTAGGAACTTTAATAGATCGTTACGTAAGTGAAGCTCCTGGTGTGGAAAGCGAAGTAGCCATTCTTGAAGTGGATGGAGATAGAATTGAATTACTTGCACCGACGAATAATACGACGTCGCCAATTGCCAGATTCATCAAACAAAAAGGTAAAGGTGTACATCATGTTGCATATCGAGTAGATGATTTAGATGTAGCTTTAGAAGAGTTAAAGGAGCAAGGCATTCGAACGTTAGAGCATACACTTCGAATTAATAAACACGGCAGAAGATTAATTTATCTTAACCCAGCGGATACTGAAGGAACGATTATCGAGTATTGTGATTATCCGGAAGAGAAATAGAATAGGGATATTTTTTTAAAGGTGTTACGTAATAACGTAATACCTTTTTATTTATGTATTTCACATTTTCTTCACAAATGATTCACGATAACTTTTCTTCTTTGATAACTTACATAAATATATTTTATGATATAATAACAATCGACTTTAAAAATGTAAGTTGTATCTATCGTGATAGTTACTATCATATTAGAAGTTTAAAGGTGGAAGAGAAATAAAGAGTTATACTTTCTAGAAGTTTATATTTAATCAGGTTAATATTTCGCCGGAGAATCAAACTTCGGAAGTTAAAGTAATGAAAATAGAGCGATGAGGAAGAAAGAAGTGAAATGAGTGTGAAAGTAATGAGAAGATTAGGGACATGGTTATTACTTGCGTGTGTGCTTATCATATTGATACCGAAAAGTGCATCTGCTCATGCGTATGTTGTGAAATCAAACCCTACGGAAAATGAAACGTTGAAGAGAGCACCATCTGTTGTGAAAATTGAATTCGATGAGGACATACAAGTTTCACGTTTTAATACATTGTATGTGAGAGATACATCAGGTAAAAGAGTCGATTTAAAAGATGCTCATATTGATAAAAAAAATAAAAAACTATTAGAAGCCGGATTAAAAGAAAATCTCAAAAATGGTCTCTACTCTATTCAGTGGAAAGCTATTTCAGCTGATGGGCATCCAATTCAAGGGGTTATTCCATTCCGTATTGGATTAGCGGAAGCGGGAACAGACGATGTACAAGTGGAAGAGATGGGGTATGTCCCGCAAATCGATATGATTATGGAACGTGGAATTTTATATACAAGTTTCTCGCTATTTTTAGGAGTTCTCTTCTTTAATCTTATTATGTATAAAGGGAATGCAACCTCGGTTCGATCAAGGAGTAAGAACATAATATGGATCTCCTTATTTGGGATATTTATTAGCTTGTTATTCAACCTACCATTGCAAGCGAAAATAAATGCCGATGTTTCGTGGCTAGAAGCATTCAACCCTTTACTATTAAAAGAAACATTACAGCTTTCTGTTTTTGGTTATGTATGGATTACTCAAATGGTTCTCATTAGTACGCTTATAATTGTTACGTATTTTGCGGTGAAGCATGAGAAGTTTTCGTCGTTTAAAGTATGGAGTATTCCAATACTATTGTTTATAGGGTTACTTGTTATGAAGGCCTTTAATAGTCACGCATACGGTTTAAAGTTTAAAGACATTGCTGTCGTTATGGATTTTCTACATTTATTCGCAGCTTCATTATGGGCTGGTGGTTTATCATCTATTATTCTTCTTTTACGTAATGAGGATAACAAGTGGCATATGTATTGGGATATGATTAAGCGTTTTTCACCGTGGGCAACAGGTGCTGTCATCGTGATTTTAATAACAGGTCTTTTTAACAGTACATTTTTTATTCCAACAATCCACTCGTTATTTGATACGAAGTATGGATTGGCTTTATTAACAAAGATACTTTTATTCATTTTCATGGGGATATTGGGAATTATTCATTATGTGAAAGGGAGAATGCGAGCACAGCAAGGATTAGGAGCTACGGTGAAAGTAGAGTTTGTCATTGGAATTATCATTTTCGTAATCGTAGCTTTTATGACAAACGTACAAACACCACCGATGCCTCCTACTGGACCATTTACAGAGAGTAAGCAATTAGATAATGGATATGAACTTACGCTAAATGTAAGTCCGAATAAGGTAGGTCAAAATAAATTCCATATTACACTAAAGGATGAAAAGGGACAGCCTATTACTGATATGGAACAAATGATATTGACGACTCAATCATTAGATATGAACATGGGAAACGGTTCATTTAAAGTTTCAGTAGTTTCACCGGGAGAATATGAAGCAGAAGGTATGTATATTAACATGACAGGAAACTGGAATATACATGTTCATGGATTAACAAAATCTCTTGATAGTTTCGATACAGATTTTAAATTTATTGTCGGTGGCAGATAAAAAGAAGCTATGTATGAAAAGGAGCTAATAGAAAATGAAACGTATAAAAAAATTAGGAACAACAATGATCGCAACAATTATTGCAATGGGGATTTTTTCGTTACCTGTTAGTGCTCACGTAACTGTGAAACCAGCAATTTCAGATGTTAACTCTTGGGAGACTTATACGATAAAAGTACCAGTTGAAAAAAATATGGCAACGACAAAAGTCACGCTGAAAATACCAGCTGGCGTCGAGTTTCAACAGTATGAACCAGTGCCAGGATGGAAAGTGGAAGAGAAAAAAGATACAGATGGAAAAGTTAAAACTGTAGTATGGGAAGCAACAGGAGAAGGGATTTTACCTGGTCAGTTTCAACGATTTACTTTCGTCGCTAAAAATCCAAATAAGGAACAAAAAATAGCTTGGGACGCATATCAACAATATAAAGATGGAGAAATTGTTGAATGGACAGGTGATGAAAAAGCTGAAAAACCGCATTCACTTACTACAATTGCAAAAGGTACGTCATTAACAGGAGAACATGGTGAAGTGTCTAGTGTAGAAAAGAATGAAGGTACTAGTAATATGCAATTGATAGCAATTGTCTTATCTATTTTGGCGATAGTATCGTCGGTAAGTGCGTGTGTTTTTGTAGTACGTCGTAAAAAGTAAAACGTAAGAAAGAGCCTACAAACAGTAGGCTCTTTCCCATATTTATTTCACTTCAACTTGCTGCCTTACAACAAGTGTTTTCGGTTTTATATTTACAAAACAAATACTCACAACAATAAATAATAGTCCGATGAATAAGCTAATGGTAATAGCCTCATGTAAGAAAATTGAACTTACAATAATAGCTATTAGTGGAATGAGGAATGTATAAGCCCCAACTTTACTTGCTTCACCAGCTCCAACAAGTGTGAAGTATGCAAGCCACCCCATTGCAATAACGAAGAACGAAATAAAGAGAAGTACGCTAACAAATGGTATACTCCAAGCGATACTAGACCAGCTTTCAAACTCTGAACCAAATCCAATTAAGCAAAGGCCACCAATAATAAGCTGAAGTGTTACCATCCAAATGGCATTAACACGGTGACCAGTCTTCTTAATAAATACTGTGCCAAGTGCCCAGCCGATAGCGCATCCTAACGCGAGAAGGATTCCAATAATAGAAATATGTCCTGTTAAACTGCTAGAGCTAATAACACCTACACCAATAAATCCGAGAACAAGCCCGAAAATTTTCAAGCCGTACATTGATTCTTCAAGCCATATCCACGAGAAAATACCGAGTAAAACTGGTTGTAGAAATACAATGGCGGAAAATAACCCAGCAGGCATATATTGAAGGCCGACAGTTTGTAATCCGTAAAATATAATGATGTTAAGTAAAGAAGAAATAACGTATAAATGCCACGTTTCTTTTAAATGTAACTCTTTGTATTTCGGTAATGCGAACAGGAGTAAAATGAATCCTCCAATTAAAGTTCGAACGCCTGCAAATAAAACAGGTGGTGTATAATGCAGGGCAAACTTTGATAAAGGCCAATTGATTCCCCACATGAAAACGAGAAAGGTAAGGATTATGGCCGTCTTAGTTCGAGAAAGCTGTGTCACTGAAAGACCTCCTTGTTGTTATTCATTTCACTATGATATGATATCGACTGTAATAAATAAAATGAATCTTTTTTATGAGGAGTATAAGTGATTAGTTATGACCATTACACAACTGCAAGTATTAATAAAAACTGTTGAGTTAGGTAGTTTTACGAAAGCTGCCAGGGTATTAAATATGACGCAGCCAGCTGTTAGTCATGCGATTTCAAGTATTGAGTCAGAGTTAGGCGTTACTATTCTTATACGTGATAAACGAAAAGGGCTCCTCGTTACGGATGTAGGAAACAGGATTCTTGTACATATTAGAGAGATTTTGAACGGTGTAGAGAAGATTGAACAAGAAGTTGCGATGGAGAAAGGACACGAAGTTGGGACGATTCGAATTGGTAGTTTTCCGAGTGCTTCTGCACATTTCTTACCCAAAATGATAAACCTTTTTAAGGAGAAGTATCCGAAATTAGAAGTGGTTCTTTGTGAAGGAACGATTAAAGAAGTTGAAGATTGGTTAGTATCGAGGGTTATTGATATAGGAATTGTTATTTTGCCTAATAAAGATATGGAGATTGTTCCATTAACGAAGGGGAAAATGGTTGCTATCTTAAGAGAGGATCATCCTCTCTGTAAGAAGGACTCTATTACAATTAGTGATTTAGAGAATGAACCGATCATATTATGTAAGGGCGGATACGAACCACCTATTATTGATATGTTTAAACAAGCAAACGTACCACTTCGGGCTGAGTATGTAATTTCGACAGTTACTACAGCTTTAAATATGATTCAAGAAGGATTAGGCATTGCAATATTAGCTGAATTATCTTTAACGAATTTACCAAAAAATGTGCAAACGAGAGAATTGGAACCACAAGTATGGAGAGAAATTGCTTTAGCTGTTCCTTCATTAAAGGATTCTTCAATCGCTGTGCAGCTATTTATTGAAGAATTTCAATCGCTATTTGCAGAATAAAAAGAGGTGTCTCATATATCATAATGGGACACTTTTTAATTTACTTATAAAAAATCTATGAAAAGGATTGACTTATTTTTTAGTTGTAACTATAATGATTACATCAAGGTGGTGATTACGATGAAAATTAGTAGCCGCTTTTCCATAGCTGTTCATATTTTATCTATTTTGAAAAACAATCCATCTTCACTTTGTACTTCAGACTATATGGCTGAGAGTGTCAATACAAATCCAGTAGTCATTCGTAAAATCATGTCGTACTTGAAACAAGCTGGCTTTGTTTACGTAAATCGTGGACCGGGTGGCGCGGGATTACTAAAGGATTTACATGAAATCACATTGTTAGATGTGTATCATGCAGTGAACGTAGTCGAAGAAGACAAGCTATTTCATATTCACGCCCAACCGAATCCAGATTGTCCAATTGGGGCGAACATTCAAGCGGTGTTAGAAATTATTTTAATTCAAGCACAATCCGCGATGGAAGAAGTTTTGAGAAATATTACGATGGGGCAGTTGTTTGAAACTTTGCAAGAAAAAATGAATGCTTAAATAATATTTATATTTTTTTATCACTAATGTAACTGATTTGATTACAACAATAAAGGTAAGGTGTAAAAGTTATGACTGTAAAAATGAAAGTATACTCAGATTTTATATGTCCGTTTTGTTTTTTAGCAAAAGGTCCATTAGATGAGGTAGCGAAAGAGAAAGATGTAGAGATTGAATGGATGCCATTTGAATTACGTCCAAGTCCATATTCAAAAATAGATCCATGGAATGAACCAGAAAAATTAGGTTCATGGGATGCTTTCATTCTTCCGACAGCGAAGAAGTTAGGAATTGATATGCGCTTGCCACGTGTTTCACCACATCCATATACACATTTAGCTTTCGAAGGATGTCAATTTGCGAAAGAACGTGGACTAGGTAATGAGTATCATCACCGCGTATTCACAGCATTTTTCCAAGAAGAGCAAAACATTGAAGATATTGATGTGTTAACAAAATTAGCGGTAGAAGTAGGACTTCCTGAGGCGGAATTTAAAGATGCTTTAGTAACTCGTAAATATAAAGAAAAGCATCAAGAAGCAATTCAGCACGCATATGATGAAGCGAATATTATGGCTGTTCCAACTGTCATGATTGGAGATGAAGTCATTCAAGGGCTTGCTAGTAAAGAAACACTAGAAAGGGTCATTGATAAAGAAATTGAAAAGGATAAAACAAATTCATTTGAAGGTATGCAATGTAATACCGATGGATATTGCTAATTCGCTTGTTATGAAATAACAAAATAAATTATAAAACAAACATTTGGAGGAATTAAAATGTCAGCAACTACAACAAACTTAAAAGAAGCAATCGTGAACCGCCGTTCAATTCGTAAAGTAGCAAAAAACGATGCAATTACGAAAGAAAGAATTGAAGAAGTGTTAAAAACAGCTTTACACGCACCAACATCTTTCAATATGCAAAGTGGTCGTATGGTTGTATTAATGGATGGAGAGCATGAAAAGTTTTGGGATATCATTAAAGAAACACTAAGAGCACGCGTACCAGCAGAAAACTTTGAAGCGACTGTAGAAAGACTAAAAGGCTTCCATGCAGGTGTAGGAACAGTTCTATTCTTTGAAGATCAAGCAACTGTAGAAAAAATGCAAGAAAATGCCCCATTATACAAAGATCAGTTCCCATTCTGGTCTCATCAAGGAAATGCGATGTTACAACATACTGTGTGGATGCTATTATCGGCTGAAGGAATTGGTGCATCATTACAACATTACAACCCAATCGTAGATGCTGAAGTGAAAGAAACTTGGAACATTCCAGCAGAGTGGAGCTTAGTAGGTCAAATGCCATTTGGTGAACCAAACGAACAACCAGCAGAAAGAACGTTCTTGCCTACTGAAGATGTAGTGAAATTTTATTAAGAAATACAATATGTAACGAGAAGGAAGCTGTGCTTAAAAACAGCTTCCTTTTTGTAGTGGTGTTAATTTATGCGCATTTAGGGAAGAAATATAAGAAATAATACGGTGAGAAGGGAATTAGAAAAATGAATGATGAGAAAAAATATACAGTGGTAGGTACTGATGTTGAGGAAGTAAAGCGTTTAAATAAAAATTCAGGATTAACGTATAATCAAGTGAAAGAAATGTTAGCAAAGCAAATGCAAAAAAAGAAGTAATTAGATTGAAATCTTTCATTTTTTCATTTAGCATTTTGATTGGAGAGAGTTAAGTAAAAGGTAACTCTCTTTTTTGTATAGCTAAGCATCTTATAGAGTGGAGGAAGCAACATGAAGAAATGGGTAAAGGTAACGCTGTCTATCACTGGAGGCATTGTCTTATTAGCGTGTGCCGGCGGATATTACGTGTATAAAAATTATTTTCCAAAGGAACCTGAGCGTATTGTATATGATAAAGAAAGAGTGCTACAACCGATACATAATCAGCTTAAAGGAATCAATATAGAAAATGTAAAGATAAAAGAAAAAGAAGTCGTAAATGCGACTGTAGATGAGCTTCAAAAAATGATTGATGACGGAAAGTTGTCATATGAAGAATTAACGAGCATTTATCTCTTTAGAATACAAGAACATGATCAAAATGGAATAACATTAAATTCTGTTACAGAGATAAATCCTAATGCGATGGAAGAAGCAAGAAAGTTAGATCAAGAGCGGGGTAGAAACAAAAATTCGAATTTATATGGTATTCCTGTCGTTGTAAAAGATAATGTACAGACGGAAAAAGTGATGCCGACTAGTGCAGGAACTTATGTATTAAAAGATTGGATTGCAGATCAAGACGCAACAATTGTGAAGCAGTTGAAAGAAGAAGGAGCATTTGTTTTAGGAAAAGCGAATATGTCTGAGTGGGCGAACTATTTATCTTTTACAATGCCAAGCGGGTATAGCGGGAAGAAAGGACAAAATTTAAACCCGTACGGTCCGATTACATTCGATACTTCAGGATCAAGTTCAGGATCTGCTACAGTAGTTGCGGCAGATTTTGCGCCGCTTGCAATTGGAACAGAAACGACGGGATCGATTGTTGCACCAGCGGCGCAGCAATCAGTAGTTGGGTTACGTCCATCTTTAGGTATGGTAAGTAGAACAGGAATTATTCCATTAGCTGAAACTCTTGATACAGCAGGACCTATAGCAAGAACAGTAAAAGATGCAGCAACGTTATTTAATGCAATGATAGGTTATGACGAAAAAGATGTTATGACAGAAAAAATGAAAGATAAAGAAAGAATTAATTATACAAAGGATTTATCAATAGATGGATTAAAAGGGAAAAAGATAGGGCTTCTTTTTTCTGTAGACCAACAAGATGAAAATAGAAAAACAGTAGCAGAAAAAATAAAAAAAGACCTTCAAGATGCAGGTGCAATATTGACTGATTATATTCAGTTAAACAATGGGGGTGTAGATAATTTGCAAACTTTAGAATATGAGTTCAAGCATAATGTAAACGACTATCTTTCACAGCAAAAGAATGTACCGGTAAAATCGTTAGAAGAGATTTTAGCGTTTAATAAAAAGGATAGTAAAAGACGAATAAAGTACGGACAAACATTAATTGAGGGGTCTGAAAAATCTGCTATAACGAAAGAAGAGTTCGAAAACGTAGTACAAACGAGTCAAGCAAATGCAAAAAAAGAGCTAGATAGGTATTTAGTAGAACAAGGTTTGGATGCTCTAGTTATGATTAATAACGATGAAGTTCTTCTATCAGCTGTAGCTGGTTATCCGGAATTAGCGGTTCCTGCTGGATATGATAAAAATGGAGAACCAATCGGTGTAGTGTTTGTAGGGAAACAGTTTGGTGAAAGAGAGCTTTTCAATATGGGATATGCGTATGAACAGCAGTCTAAAAATAGAAAATCACCTAGTTTATAAAAAGATTATATGAAAAATAACTGGAGTCCACCGAAATATGTTGGTGGATTCCAGTTAAACGAATCTAACAATATGAAAAGAAAAAAAGGATTCTTCTTAATTAGTAAGAAAGATTGTCTATAGGAGTTCATAAAATGTAATATATTCAATTTCCATCCATTGAAGGGGGAGGTTAATTTTTAATGAATGAAGTAAAGAGTTTTTTTCGAAGTAGAGGGTTTCAACGGTTTCTCGTTTTAATAATAGTAGCGCTTGTATTATATGCATTAAAAAGTATGATCAATTTAATATTAATTACGTTTATACTGACGTTTTTAATGGATCGATTTCAACGTTTTATTTCAAGAAAATTGAAAGTAAACCGGAAAATTGTTATTGCATGTTTGTATATAATACTAGTTTCCTTTATAGGCACAACGTTATATAAATATTTACCTGTGCTGACGATACAAATTTCACAATTAATTTATCAATTTAAACTGTTTTTTCAAAATCCACCTGATAATGAAATCGTTAAATATGTACTTTCGACAATTAATGGGATGGAAGTATCAAAATATATAGAACAAGGTGTAGATGTCATATATCAATCAATAGCAAATATAGGGAAGGTAAGTTTACAAATATTATTATCTCTAATTTTAAGCTTATTTTTCTTATTAGAAAAAGAGCGTATTATTACATTTACATCTAAGTTTAAAGATAGTAAGTTAAAAATCTTTTATGAGGAAATTGCATATTTTGGTGAAAGATTTGCAAGATCGTTCGGAAAAGTAATTGAAGCTCAGTTTTTAATTGCCGTTGTAAATTGTATTCTTACTGTCATTGCATTAATTGTTTTAGGATTTCCACAGCTACTTGTATTAGCTGTTATGGTTTTCTTACTAGGGTTGATTCCTGTTGCAGGTGTGATTATTTCTTTGTTTCCACTTTGTATCATTGCTTACAACGTAGGCGGAGTTATGTACGTAGTATACATACTTGTGTTCATAACAGTAATCCACGCTCTTGAAAGTTATTTTTTAAATCCGAAGTTTATGTCTGCAAAAACAAATTTACCAATCTTTTATACATTTATGATTCTCATCTTCTCAGAGCATTTCCTCGGAATATGGGGGCTTATTATCGGGATACCAATCTTTATCTTTTTATTAGATGTACTTGATATAAATAATGAGGATGCGACTAAAAAATAAGAAATGATAGAAAATCATTAAAAGGTCATAGGGGATAATTAAGATAAAAAAGCAATCCAAAATAAATTGGATTGCTTTTTTATCTTAATTAAAGAACCGGAGCCATTGTTTCTTTTAATACTTGAACAGAGTGATCGACTTTTAATTCTTCTTCTATGATAGAAAATCATTAAAAGGTCATAGGGGATAATTAAGATAAAAAAGCAATCCAAAATATTGCTTTTTTATCTTAATTAAAGAACCGGAGCCATTGTTTCTTTTAATACTTGAACAGAGTGATCGAATTTTAATTCTTCTTCTTCACTTAATTCAACCTCTAAAATTTCACGAACACCGCCGCGATTTAAAACAGCAGGCACCCCGATATAAACATCTTTTTGACCATATTGACCTTCTAAGTAAGCTGATACAGTTAATACACTATTTTCGTCGTTTAAAATTGCTTTTGTAACACGTAGAAGTGACATACCGATACCATAATAAGTTGCGCCTTTACGCTCAATAATATGGTAAGCTGCATCACGGACGTTTATGAAAATTTTGTCTAAATCTTCTTGATTATACGTGTTGTCTTTTTCAAGCAGTGTTTGTAGTTTTTGGATACCAACGGAAACATGACTCCAAACAGGAAGTTCAGTATCGCCGTGTTCTCCGATAATATAAGCGTGAATGTTGTGTGGACCAATATCGAAGTACTCACCTAACATATAGCGGAAACGAGCAGAATCAAGCGTTGTACCAGAACCGATTACACGTTCTTTCGGTAAACCAGATTCTTTCCAAGTTACGTAAGTTAAAATATCTACAGGGTTTGTTGCGATTAAGAAGATGCCATCAAATCCGCTATCCATAATACTGCGAACGATTTGTTTAAAGATTTTAGCGTTTTTCTCAACTACATCTAAACGTGTTTCGCCTGGCTTTTGTGGTAATCCAGCTGTAATAACTACAAGGTCAGCATCTTTACAATCTTCGTAGCTGCCTTTCCATACTCTAGTTGGAGCTGGTGCGAATGGAACAGCATGACTTAAATCCATTGCTTCCCCTTCAGCTTTTGCCTCATTTACATCGACTAAAACAAATTCTTCAGCTACGGCTTGGTTAATCATACAGTAAGCATAACTACATCCAACTGCTCCTGTTCCTACTAATACAACACGGTTAATACCTTTTTTCATTTCAAAATTCCTCGCAATTTCATTGATTTTATTATGTAAGATAATACGTCTTACTTCTATAGAGTCATATCTAGTTTATTACATTTTATAAAAGATATTCAAGTATTTGAAAATGTATCCGTGCAAATCCGCGAACAAAACATAGGAATTCAGTGAACCGAATATAATTCAGTAAAATCCTTTGTAAAAGGGGAAATGGTATGGGGAACCCATTAACAATGGAAGAAATGCTTCATATTATTCATGCAGGGCTTGTTAAAAAGAATAACCCAAAACGGATTACGATTGCAGGTGCAGGGATTTCTGGATTAGTTGCAGGTTCTTTATTAAAAGAGGCTGGGCACGAAGTAACGATTATAGAAGCAAATAACAGAATAGGTGGCAGAGTGTATACGATTCGGGAACCATTTAGTGTGGGTTTATATTTTAATGCGGGACCGATGAGAATCCCTGACACCCATAAGTTAACCTTAGCGTATATTCATAAATTTAAACTACCTTTAAACCTTTTTATAAATAAAACTTTTGCAGATATCATTTATACGAATAACATTCAAACGAGATTGAATGTGTTTGAAAATGATCCAAGTGTACTTGAATATCCGGTTTTGGATAAAGAAAAAGGAAAAACGGCAGAAGAGCTAATGATTGAAGTATTAGAACCAATACTAAATTATATTAAGAAGGATCCTGATAAAAACTGGCTTATCGTTGAAAAAAAGTATAAAACGTATTCGCTTGGTTCATTTTTAATGGAGTATTATTCAGATGGTGCAATAGATATGATTGGGGTACTTCTTGATATGGAAGCTTATATGGGAATGTCCTTAATTGAAGTATTACGTGAAATAATTTTCTTTACTTCAACAACGAAATATTATGAAATAACTGGTGGAATGGATAAGTTATCGAATGCATTCTTACCACAATTAAGGGAACATATTTTAATGCAGTATAAGGTTGATAAAATTATACAAGAAGATAATAAAGTAATGTTACAAGGAAATCATGAACAAACGTTAGAGCAATTTACAATAACAAGTGATTTTGCTATTATTACAATTCCATTTTCAGCGTTAAGATTTGTAGAAGTTCAGCCATACTATTTATTCTCTTATTTTAAAAAAAGAGCAATTCGTGAATTAAATTATATTGCTGCAACTAAAATTGCAATAGAGTTTAAAAGTAGATTTTGGGAGAAAGCGGGACAGTGTGGAGGTAAATCTATTACTGATTTACCGATACGGTTTACATACTATCCGAGTTATGGCATTCATACTCCAGGACCAGCTATCGTTATAGCAAGTTATACGTGGGCAGATGAGGCGTTAACATGGGATAGTCTCCCGCAAAGAGATCGTATTCGTTACGCATTAAAAAATTTAGCGGAAATATACGGTGACATCGTCTATAGTGAGTTTGTCACTGGAACATCTTTTAGCTGGAGTAAAAATCCGTATTCTTGCGGTGCATTTACAGCTTTCGAACCAGGCCAAGAGCTCGAGTTATTTCCGTATATTACACCACCATCTGGAAAAGTACACTTTGCAGGAGAGCATACGACATTAACACATGGGTGGATGCAAGGGGCAATTGAGTCTGGAGTTAGAGTTGCATATGAAGTAAATGAACAGTGAATCTCTTATATTTACAAATGGTCATTCTTTTAATAAAATGATAAATATAAATCGTAATTATTACGCTTTGAATACATTTGAAGTAAAGAAATGGATGGTCGGTTGAATGAATAAAGTGGAGATTCATATATTAGGTGGTTTTTTAGGTAGTGGAAAATCAACATTATTACAAAATTTATTGTTAGCAGAGAAAAAGAAGAATAGAAAAGTTGCAGTATTAATGAATGAAATTGGTGAATACTCGGTAGATACAGATATTATTGGAAAAGAGAATGTTTTAAGAGAACTTCTTAAAGGATGTATTTGTTGTACGTTAAAAGAAGAGCTTGAAATACAATTACATTCGTTATACCAACAAGAAAGACCAGATGTAATTTATATAGAAACGACAGGTGTTGCGCATCCAATTGAAGTGTTAGACGCGTGTGTCTCGCCAATTTTAGCTCCTTTTCTGGAAGTGAAATCAATTGTAGTCGTTTTAGATGCAGTAAGGTGGTTAAACCGAAGTATATTAAGTGCAAATGTACAACAGCTATTGCATGAGCAACTTAAATTTGGTAGTCACATTCTTGTTAATAAAGCAGATTTACTAACAGATGAAGATAAGAACACAGTATTTGAAGAAGTAAAGGCAATAAATGATCATGCGAAAATGTATGAGACAAAGTATTGTAATATATCTTTAAAAGATATAGAAGAAGCAGAATTTCCAAATGATGAGGAACATGAGACACTACATGTCAAACAGCATTTACATATACAAACGATGACATATCAATTTACGAAACCGATTGATCAAGACAAATTATATGAATGGCTTTCGAATTTACCAGATAGTATTTATCGAGTGAAAGGTTTTGTGAAATTCCGTGGAGATAAATACCCTCACCTATTCCAATATTCGTTCGGAGTACCAACTTTATTAGAACAAGACTTCGGTTTCCCGACAAACTTAGTAGTAATAGGAGAAGGACTAGATAAGAAACAATTGGCTGAAGGGTTAGAGAAAGTAGAACTTAACTCTAATTAAGGGGAAAAGACTAACTTAAAAATAAGTTAGTCTTTTTGTATGGTCATTGCTGAAATGAAACAGTATTTTCAATTGGATTGCAGAATATATATTGATTGTATGTCCGTTTCCATTACATAGGAAGGTGATTATATATTTGTGCCGAATGTAGAGGGTACTACAAGAGTTTTCCATTATCTATCGAATTAGTTAGTCATGATTACGGACAGGGGATTTTGGCGTGTTTGATTCTATCAGAAAGTAAAGTATGGGGAGGATCACAATGTCGATGAAAAAACGTAAGTGGCTAAAGACAATGTTTACTGGTTGTGTTTTAGGTTCGTTATTAATAACGGCAGCTTGTTCAGGAAAGAAAACAAGTACAGAGGATGAAAAAACGATTAAGGTAGGAGTCCTTGCTTCTTTAACAGGACCGCTAGAATCGTATGGAAAACAAACAGTGAACGGATTTGAATTAGGGTTAGATTATGCAACTGGTGGAACTGGGAAAGTAGATGGGAAAAAGATTAAGTTTGTTGTAGAAGATACAGAAACGAAAGCGGATGTAGCAGTTAAAAAAGCTACGAAGTTATTAGAAGAAGAGAAAGTTGATTTTTTAGTTGGATCGTCTAGTTCAAGTGATACGTTAGCGGTTTTACCACTGGCTGAAGAATATGAAAAGATTATGGTTGTAGAACCGGCAGTTGCGGATAGTATTACCGGGAAGAACTGGAATAAATATATTTTTAGAACTGGAAGAAGTTCCTCACAAGATGCGATTGCAGGAGCAGCAGCAATTGCGAAAAAAGATGTAAAGATTGCGACATTTGCCCCAGATAACGCTTTTGGTCGTGAAGGGATTGCTGCATTTAAAGCGGGTGCGAAAAAATTAGGTGCGAACATTGTGAATGAGCAATACGCGGATACAAATTCAACAGATTTTACAGCGAATATTCAAAATATCATTAGTTCAAAACCAGATTATTTATTTATCGTTTGGGCAGGGGCAAATTCACCTTGGAAACAGTTGAAAGATATGAATGTGGAAGCGCAAGGTATTAAAATTTCTACAGGTGCGCCAGATATACCAGCATTAAAAACAATGGATGCATTAGTAGGTATGCAAGGTTTTTCTGTATATTATCACACACTTCCAAAAAATAAAGTGAATGATTGGCTAGTTGAAGAGCATAAAAAACGTTTTAATGGTGCAGTGCCAGATTTGTTTACAGCGGGAGGAATGTCAGCAGCAATTTCTATTGTAGAAGCCTTAAAGAAAACAAAAGGTGATACAGATGTAGATACCTTGATTAAGAAAATGGAAGGAATGGAATTTGATACACCGAAAGGAAAGATGAAGTTTAGAGAGAAGGACCACCAAGCCATGCAGATACTGTATTCTATCACATTGAAAAAGCAAGACGGTGTTGATTATCCGGTGCCAGTGTTAGAGCGAGAATTAACGATGAAAGAAACAGAACCACCAGTTCAAAATAAATAGACTGAATTTTCTGTTGTTTTTGTATAAAGAGGGGGGACCCTCTTTATACATATTTCTTTCATACTCACGGCTTTAAAGGGAGGGATTTCGTGACACATTTGCTAGAGACGAAAAATCTTAGCGTATCTTTTGGTGAACATCATGTTATTAAAGATGTAAATTTAACTGTCCAAAAAGGAAAGCTCATTTCTATTATCGGGCCAAATGGTGCGGGGAAGACAACATTATTTAATTTACTAAGTGGACAGATTTCACCCACAACAGGTGAAGTGTATTTTAAAGGGCAAGATATTACAAAACTATCGATTTCAGATCGAACACGCTTAGGAATCGGTCGCTCTTTTCAGCTTACAAACATATTCCCAGAATTAACGGTACTTGAAAATGTCCGTTTAAGTGTTCAATCATTCGTACAAGATTACTATAGTTTTTTCCCGAGTTCAGCAAAATTAAAGCAACAAGTTGGAGAGGCGAGACGTTTCTTAAAAACAGTATTACTTCACGAGAAAGAGAACGTATTAGCGAAAGATTTGGCACATGGAGAGAAAAGAAAGCTAGAACTTGCGATGTTATTAGCTTTAAAAACGGATGTGTTATTACTTGATGAGCCGACGGCAGGTATTTCGGTTGAAGAGGTCCCTGCTATATTACAAGTGATTGAAAATATTAAGAAACATCCAGAGAGCACAATTGTACTTATCGAACACAAAATGGATATGATACTAGGTTTGTCAGATCATCTTATCGTTTTATTTCATGGAGAGTTATTGGCTGAAGGATTGCCAGAAGAAATTATGAAAGATGAGCGTGTACAAAGTGCTTATTTAGGGGGATTATATAGTGGCACTATTACAAGTGAATAATATAGAAACGTATTTAGATCAGTTTCATATTTTGCAAGGAGTATCTCTTACTGTTGAGAAAGGGACGATTACTGTACTGTTTGGTAGAAACGGGGCAGGGAAAACAACGACATTACGTTCAGTGATGGGGTTTCACCGCATTGCAGATGGTGAAATTTATTATGATAGTGCAAAAGTAAGTGGATTAGCTACACATTTAATTTCAAGGAAAGGAATAGGATATGTACCAGAAAATCAAGGTATTTTTCATGATTTGACAGTAGAAGAAACATTCGCTCTTGCTAGGGGGAAAGGTGAAGAAGTAGAAGGGAAAATAGAGTGGATGCTAGAACTATTTCCGGATTTAAAGCAGTTTTGGAATAAGAAAAGTGGGCTCTTGAGCGGAGGGCAAAAGCAAATGTTGGCTATTTCAAGAGCGTTTATTAATAGTGATGGATTATTACTTATTGATGAACCGAGCAAAGGGCTATCCCCGATAATGGTGGAGAAATTAATGGTAGCTATTTTGAAGATGAAAGAGAAAACAACAGTTTTACTTGTTGAGCAAAATTTTATGATGGCTAGTCAAATTGGCGATTATTTTTACATTATGGATAACGGACGAATTGTTCATAACGGTTTTATGAATGAATTAAAAAAGAATAAGGAAATGTGTCATAAATATTTAGGAATCTCTTAACATGAATCCGAGGTGAAAAGGATGGATGTGTTAATCAATTTATTTGTAAATGGGATTTCAACAGGGATGCTCATTTTTTTGTTAGCATCAGGGCTTTCACTTATTTTCGGTCTAATGAGCGTTTTAAACTTTGCACACGGTGGTTTATTTGCATGGGGAGCATTTACAGGTGTTTGGTTATTTAATATGACAGGAAGTTATATATTAGCTTTAGTTGGAGCAGTAGCCATGGGAATGTTCCTAGGATTTATTTTAGAAAGGTTTCTTATTAGACCGGTATATGGAAATCATGTTCGACAGCTGCTCGTTACGCTTGGAGGAATGCTCGTTCTTAGTGAGTGTATTAAAATATTTTGGGGGCCAAACCCTATTAGTGCAAAATTACCGTTATGGTTACAAGGAAGTTTTACATTCGGAGGTATTATATTAATTAAATATCGTCTATTTGTTATTTTGATTGGGATAATTATTTACATTGCACTACTACTATTACTCAAAAAGACGAAGATAGGTCTTATGATCCGTGCAGGTGTAATGGATAAAGAAATGGTTCAAGCGCTTGGTATTAATGTAAAAGCGATATTTTCTTTCGTCTTTTTATTAGGGGCAGGGATGGCAGCTTTGGGAGGATTCTTATTAGCACCGTATTCGGGCGTTATTTTCGCCGAGATGGGCATGCAGTATGCAATTTTAGCATTTATAGTAGTAATTATCGGTGGATTAGGAAGCGTACAAGGTTCAGCTATTGCTTCTTTAATTGTCGGATTAGCTGGTGCTTTTACAGCGTATTTTATACCAGATTTATCACTTGCAATTAATATGTTAATGTTACTATTTTTCTTAATAGTGAAGCCAACTGGACTTGTTGGTGAAAAGGGGTGAAATGGTGAACAACACATCGGACCGAATTAAAGTATACTTCGGAGTATGTATGCTCATTTGTTTAAGTGTATTTCCGTTCGTAAATGATTCACGGAGCCTGTTAATTTTGTTCACTCAAATCTTCATCTTTGCTATTTTTGCAATGAGTTTTGATGTATTGCTTGGGTATACAGGAATTGTATCGTTCGGTCATTGTATGTTCTTTGGGATAGGAGCATATGGGGTAGCGCTTTTATTTGATCGACAAGGCGTATCAATAACGAACTTTTTAATTGGAATAGTAGCTGCAATTATCGTTTCAGCAATCGTTAGTTATATAATTGGTTTGCTTTCTTTACGATTGAAAAGTCATTTTTATGCAATGTTAACACTTGCTATTTCACAGTTGTTTTTCGTACTTGCTGAAAAATGGCGTGGGCTTACTCACGGAGGAGATGGTTTTACATTTGGGGTACCAGAAATATTCCGTGATCGTTTTACTTTTTATTATGTATCACTTGTATGTTTATGCTTCATTTTTATTCTATTACGTCTTTTTACAAAGTCTTCTATTGGGAAAGTATTAAAGGCAATTTCACAAAATGAACAACGTGTTGAAGCACTTGGATATAAAGTCCTCCATTATAAAATAATCGCAAGTGTAGTCGCAGGAATAGTAGCTGCAATTAGCGGTGGTTTATTTGTTATTACATTGCGCTTTGTCAATACGACTGTATTTTCAATTGAAATGACACTAAATGCACTCTTAATGACAATGATTGGAGGAGTGGGAACATTAATTGGAGCTATTGCTGGGTCTGGGATTATTGAATCACTAAAATATTATTTATCAGAACTAGCGACGGAATATCCGATTTTTGAAAGATGGACGATTATTCTAGGTTTATTGTATATTATCGTGCTACTCGTTTTTCCGAAAGGATTGGTTGGGACGGTTAAGAAATTGAAGAGTTTTAAAAGGAATAAAAAGGAGAAAAGTACAGAAGTGGAGCAAAACGTGTGAAAAATCAATTGTATACAAAATAAAAATCCCTCTTTTATATTCGTTAAAGAGGGATTTTTATTTTGAAAAAAGTTTGTAATCAAAGTCATTTTATTAATCAAATAGTTCATCAGGGATATGCTTTATAAAGGTTTGATTCGTAAAAAAATGAACAGCTAAATTCTCAAGGGGAACATCTTCAATTATTACTAATGTATCATTTTTAATCGGTAAAAAAGCTATTCCTTTTCCATCAGCAATAAACTCTTCCATAAGCGAATAAGAATCCAACTGTTGAAGTTGTCGCTGAGATAGATTGTTTTCTTTTAGAAATTGTATTGTCTTATTCCTAAAAGGGCACTTTTTGTCATTGCTAACGAAGAAAATTTCTTTTGAATAATCAATGGTACATTTTTCTTTCGCTTTTAATAAGCCTACAGAAATTGAGGTTGTGAACACTTTTTTAAACGATGCGTCAGGATAATCCTCATAAGTTATGACCATATCAACTTTTTGTTGCTGCAGTAATTTTTGCAAATGACTACTACTTTCTACATATATTTGATAATTTCTGAAATTTACTTTAATACGCTTACTTAAATAATTTGTCAAAATAGATTGTGACGTCGCTATTATATAAGAAGAACCACTCGTTTTAATTTCATCTTTTACTTCTTCTAATAGAGTTAATATTTTATTCGTGTAATCTAATAAAATGTCACCAGCAGGTAACAAGGAAACACCTTTGTTATCTCGATGTAGTAAAGGCGTTTCTAATTCTTGTTCTAATTTTTTGATTCGCTCAGTTACGTTCGGTTGAACATATCCTAACTCTTTAGCAGCTTTACTAATAGAACCCTCACTGGCCACAGTTTTGAATATAATAAGATCATTTATTTCCATGTATCTCAGCCCCTTATGCACTATCATTATAAATGATACCAAATATAATTTATACCTATTTTACGTTAGCTACTTATCGATTTATCATAATGTATATAAGATTGAAAGCGAGTGATAAACATGATTGGAATGCAATATAAGGTCATTTTGCCAAAGGATTATAATATAAAGATTATTAGGAATAGGGTAAAGGATAATGGGCATAAAACTGATGGTTTTCAAGACCTGAATTTTAAAGCTTATTTAATTACTGAGGTAGGTAAGGACGGGAATTTCTATAACTGTTATGCACCTTTATATATTTGGAATGGCCATGAAGGAATGAACAAATTTATCTTTGAAGGATATTATGATAATATTTTACAATCTTTTGGATGGCAACAAATACATATAGGTGTTCCATTAGTTGTTAATCTAAGTGATGGATTTAAGAAAAGTAGATATGTTGTTGAATATGCGGGAAGTATTTCTCAAAGTAAAACGCTGGTTGGGACTCAATTAAACACGATGAATGAAAATGTACAAAACAATGAAAAGTGTTTAGGGGATGTAATCGTTTATAATCCGGATAAATGGAGATATAGTAGGTTTGAGTTTTATGAAGAGAAACCTGATATTGTAGTGAATAAAGGTGTTACAGTATATGAGATTTTACACATTTCACGATGAAATTTTGTTGTATATTAAAAATAAGAAAAGGAATGAAAGTCTATGCCTTTTGTGAAGATTTATTATTCTGAAAACATATTAAATGAAGAAGAGTTGGAAAAAATGGGTGAATGTATCCATCTTTCATTAATTGAACATTTTAACATCCCTGAAAATGATTATTTTCAAATGTTCCTACCTTACCAACAAAACAAATTTTTATATAATCCATATTATTTGTTGGAAAGAGGAGAAAAGAGAACAGAGAATATGATTTATGTTTCTATTACATGTGGACCGGGAAGAACGGTGCAACAGAAAAAAGATTTGTATCAATCCGTATCCTTAAAAATTACGGAATATTCCGATTTTAAAACTTCGGATATTTTTATTACACTAAATGAGACAGCTGCTGAAAACTGGTCATTTGGTCAAGGAATAGCACAAATGGTGAAAATAAAGGGAGAAAAAAATGAAAAACGAACTTATTGAAGTACATATTAAAAAGAAAATGAGAGAAATGTCACCTGCATTTGCTCATTATAGTGAAAAGATATTATTTGAGGAAGTGTGGCGGGATGCCACTTTAACATTAAGAGAAAGAAGCTTGTGTACTGTGTCAGCACTAATCAGTCTCGGTAATACAGAACAATTACAATTTCATCTGAAGCTAGCTAAACAAAATGGGGTTATGGAGAATGAATTGGTTGCATTAATAACACATATGGCTTTTTACGTTGGTTGGCCAAAAGCTATGGCAGCTTTAAATATAGTAATGAATGAAATGAAAAGTTAAGAATAATGATAAGTAAGAATTCATGTTTATATGAATTCTTACTTATCATTATTTATACAATACTCTATCGCTATATTTATTACCTTTTTTCTTTGGTTGGCCAAAAGCTATGGCAGCTTTAAATATAGTAATGAATGAAATGAAAAGTTAAGAATAATGATAAGTAAGAATTCATGTAATTCTTACTTATCATTATTTATACAATACTCTATCGCTATATTTATTACATTTTCTCTTGCTTTTTTATCACTTGCGTAGTAAAGTGATAGTAAGATTCACGATAGGAAGTGATCAAACATGCGTGATAATACGATAGGATCATTAATATGGTTACGTTTAATACGATTTACGAACCAAAGTAATCAAATGTCAAATGAGTTTTTAAAACGTTTTGATTTAACGACAGCTCAATTTGATGTGCTTTTGCAAATACGTACGTATCAACCACTAACACAAATGGAGTTAGCTGAAAAGGTAACTGTTACACAAGGTGGCATTTCTCGAATGTTAACTCGTCTTGAAAAAGAAGGATATATTGTACGAAAACAAGATTGGAAAACGAAAACAATTAGTCTTACAGAGCAAGGGGAATCGGCCTTAGAGAAAGCATTGCCAGAGCAACTTGCATTTCAATCTTCGTTTTTTGATGATGTATTAAATGAAGAAGAGCAGAAAATATTATACGAGCTAATGACGAAAGTTCATAAGCATAGTGAAAAAAAAGAATTACCGCAAGAGTAATTTTTTTTACACTATCAATTGACTAATCAAGTGAAGGTATAGGTAATACGGAGATATACTTGACTTACCAACGTTTTTAGAAAAAAACTAATACTACTTTATTAAAGAGGAGAGTAACTATGGAAAAATACCGTATAGATATAAGAAAAGGAATTGAGTTTGGATTATATTCAATTGGTGATCATGTTTTAAATCCACATAATGGGGAGAAAATTACGCCAGAAAAAAGAATTCACGAACTAATTGAAACAGCTAAGTTAGCAGATGAGGCAGGGCTTGATGTGTTTGCTGTCGGCGAAAGTCATCAAACGCATTTTACAACACAAGCTCATACAGTTATTTTAGGAGCTATTGCACAAGCTACGAAAAATATAAAAATTGCAAGTTCCGCAACGATATTAAGTACATCTGACCCAGTTCGAGTATATGAGGATTTCGCTACCATTGACTTGATTTCTAATGGACGTGCAGAAATTGTGGCTGGTCGTGGATCTCGTATTGGAGGATATAGTTTACTTGGTTATGACGTGAATGATTATGAAGAATTATTTGAAGAGAAGATGGATCTTTTATTAAAAATTAATAACGAGGAACATGTAACATGGAATGGACAGTTCAGAGCACCGCTCGCACATGCATCGGTTATTCCGAGAGCGAAAAATAATAACTTACCAATTTGGCGTGCAGTTGGAGGTCCACCAGCTAGTGCAATTAAAGCGGGACGTGCAGGTGTGCCAATGATGATAACAACACTTGGTGGTCCAGCAATTAACTTTAAAGTGTCAGTAGATGCTTACCGCGAGGCTGCTGTACAAAGTGGATTTGATCCAGCTAGTTTACCAGTTGCGACAACGAGTTTATTTTATACGGCAAAAAATTCACAAGATGCACTTAGTGAATATTACCCTCACATTAATGCTGGTATGCTTACACTGCGCGGTGGTGGGTATCCGAAACAGCAATTTACAAATGCAATAGATTACCGTGATGCTTTAATGGTTGGTAGCCCACAACAAATCATTGAGAAAATGCTTTACCAATATGAATTATTTGGCCAACAACGCTTTATGGCACAAATTGATTTTGGCGGTGTACCATTTGATAAAATTGAGAAAAATATTGAATTAATTGCTACTGAAATTTTACCAGCCGTTAGAAAACATACAGCAAAATAAATAAAAAACTGAGAGTCTAATCGACTTTCAGTTTTTTTTATTTATTCTGGAAAAATGACAAAAAAATGAACTTTTAGTCGAGGAAGAGGGAAGTTATTTTCTATTTTTGAATAACATTATTTCGAGTTTGAATTTTGAAAATACATTTTTCTCTTGACAAAAAACAAGCATTTATCGAGGGTAGTTTCGAGGACATTTTTTCGGGTGAAAGTCAAGTGTATGAAGAGAAAAACGATTGTTTTATAGATATAAAAGTAAGAAGTATATTGAAAAAACACATTTTTCTAATGAGAAAAATCTGATTCAAAAAAATGACAAAAGACATATTTCAGACAAAATGATGTCAATAATACGTCAAAAATAACCTGAATTTACTATGCAGGTATATTATACAATTCGATTAACGAATAAAACACTACAGAAATAGTGAAAAGGTAAAAAATAGCATTACAATAGTTTGAAAAACTGAAACTTCATATTTTTCGACAATACATACAAAATGTTTTTGTCTTTTCGTATTTCTTAATAATTGAGTTTGATAAGATTGCTCAATTAACTTTTATTATAAAAACTATGAAGGAAGTGATTTTAGTATGGAAACGCTCGAATTGGCACGAATACAGTTCGCATCAACAACGATTTTCCATTACTTTTTTGTTCCGCTGTCAATTGGTTTAGCTTTTATTATTGCGATCATGCAAACGTTGTATGTGGTAAAAGGGCAAGAATTATATAAGAAGATGGCAAAGTTTTGGACGCAATTATTCCTTATTAACTTTGCAGTAGGTGTAGTAACAGGTATTTTACAAGAATTCCAGTTTGGTATGAACTGGTCAACGTATTCACGTTTTGTAGGTGATGTATTTGGTCCATCACTTGCGATTGAAGGATTACTGGCATTTTTCATTGAGTCTACATTCCTGGGTTTATGGGTATTCGGTGAGGATAAATTACCGAAGCGAATTCACTTAATGTGTATTTGGCTCCTTTCAATTGGAACGATGTTATCAGCATTCTGGATTTTAACTGCAAGTGCATTTATGCAGTCACCTGTCGGGTATGAAATGGCAGCTGATGGTCGTGCGCAAATGAATGATTTCTTAGCCATTATTCAAAACCCACAACTATGGGTACAATTCCCGCATACAATTACAGCGGCAATTGCAACAGGTGCATTCTTTATTGCTGGTGTAAGTGCATGGAAAATTACAAAAGGACAAGAAACTGTAGTATTTAAAAAATCTTTCCGAATTTCTATCATTGTTGGAACAATTACAACGGCGCTTGTATTATTCTTCGGTCATGCACAAGCGCAACAATTAATTAAGACACATCCAATGAAGATGGCGGCAGCCGAAGCGCTATGGAATACAAGTGAGGATCCAGCACCATTTACAGTATTTTCGAAAATTGATACAGAGAAGAAAGAAAATTCGTTTGAAATTCAAATCCCTTATATGCTAAGTCTATTATCGTATGATAAGTTTAGCGGTCAAGTTGAAGGGATGAATCAAATTCAAAAACAATATGAGGAAAAATATGGACCTGGAGATTATATTCCTCCAGTGCATACAATGTTTTGGAGTTTTAGAGCGATGGTAATGAGTGGAACATTCATGCTTCTTCTAGGAGCTTACGGATGGTTCTTATCAAGAAAAGATCGTTTAGCGGAAAAAACGTGGTATTTAAAATTAATGGTGTATGCAATTTCTCTTCCATTCATCGGTAATACAGTAGGATGGATTATGACTGAAATGGGTCGTCAACCTTGGGTTGTATTTGGTGTAATGAAAACAGAAGATGCTGTATCACCAAATGTAACATTCGGTGAAGTATTATTCTCACTTATTTCATTCACATCAATGTATTTAATTATGGGTGGAATTTGTGTGTACTTATTTGTTCGTACCATTAAGGGCCACAAGAATAAGAAAACGAAAAAGGATTATCAAAGCCATGATCCATTTGATAAGGAGGAAGAGTATGTTATCTCTTAATGAGTTATGGTTTTTAGTTATTGCAATCTTATTTGTTGGATTCTTTGTACTGGAAGGTTTCGACTTTGGGGTAGGAATGGTTTCGAGGTTTTTAGGAAAGAATGATTTTGAAAAACGAGTTTACTTAAATACAATAGGACCGTTCTGGCACGCGAATGAAGTATGGCTTGTTTGTGCTGGCGGAGCGATGTTTGCAGCATTTCCGCACTGGTATGCAACTTTATTTAGTGGTTTTTATATTCCATTTGTATTTATGCTTCTTGCTTTAATTTTAAGAGGTGTTTCTTTTAAATTTCGCGCGAAAATAGATAATCATAAATGGAAGAGTGCATGGGATTGGGGGATGTTTATTGGAAGTATGTTACCTCCTATCCTTTGGGGAGTTGCGATTGCAAACTTTATGGTAGGTGTACCTATTGATGAGAGTAAAAATGTTGTAGGTGGATTCTTGCAATTACTTCATCCATTTGCGTTACTTGGAGGAGTAATGTTTCTCCTGCTATGTATTGTTCACGGATTACAATTTCTTACGATACGTACAACTGGTAAATTGAGAGAACGTGCACGAATTGCTGCAATAAAAATTGCACCATTTTCATTAATTACACTTCTTGTTTTTGCTGGTGTGGGGTTATGGAAAACCGACATTTTCACTGCTCATGGAACAGAATGGATTATGGTGCCAATCGGAGCTTTTGTAGCACTATTAGTGTCCACTTTATTAAATAAAAGAAGAAGAGATGGTTGGGCTTTCTTTATGACGAGTTTAACAATCATTTTACTAAGTGCGAGTGTATTTATCGGTATGTTCCCACGTGTTATGATTAGCTCTTTAGGAGCAATGAATGATTTGACAATTTACAACGCAGCATCAGGAGCTTATGCATTAAAACTTATGACTTACTTTGCGATTGCTATTTTGCCTTTCGTTATCGGAAGTCAAATATGGAGTTATTATGTATTTAGACAACCTGTTAAGTCAGACAACGATTTGGAGTACTAATGAAAAGAAAAAGAGGACTTCCGTCTTATCCCGGTAGCCGTATTTTATATGTAGCGTTAACGATTATTAGTATTTTAGAAGCTTTTAGTATTATTGCGCAAACAATCTTTTTAGCACGAGCTATTACGTTTTTATTTCATGGAGAGACAGTACAAACAATATTAAGTGAAATTGTTTATTTTGGTATCGCGTTTGCAGCGCGTCACATAGTAGTTCGAACATCACAAATATTAGTGGAACGTTTTGCTGAAAAAACAGGGTCGTTACTAAGAAAACAACTAATAGAGGCATATTTCACATTAGGTCCAAGGTATGTTCAAACTGTTGGAACTGGTCATCTGGTTACCTTATCAATTGAAGGGATTGAGAAATTTAAATCATATATTGAATTAACGATTCCTAAAATGATTAGAAGTAGCATCGTTCCAGGTCTAATTGCACTATACGTTTTTACGCTAGATATTGAGTCTGGAATCATTTTAGTTGTAACGATTCCTATCGTGATCATATTTATGATTCTTCTCGGATTAGCAGCGCAAAAAATGGCAGATAGTCAGTACGAGATATATCGTGTACTTTCGAACCATTTTGTAGATACGTTAAAAGGTTTAGAAACATTAAAGTATTTAGGGAAAAGTGAACAGCACGAAGGAAAGATTGAAAAAGTAAGTAAAAGGTATAGAAAAGCAACGATGCGTACTTTGCGAGTTGCTTTTCTTTCTTCTTTTGCATTAGATTTCTTTACGAGTTTATCAATCGCGTTTGTGGCAGTTGGATTAGGGATACGTTTAATAGATGGAACGATTATACTATTACCAGCCCTTACAATTTTGATTTTAGCTCCGGAATATTTTCTGCCGATTAAACAAGTGGGAGCAAATTATCATGCGACATTAGATGGACAAATTGCGATGGAGCAAATAGAAGAGATTTTGCAACAACAAAAAGGAATACAAAAGAAAGATTTAAACGAAGACATAGTATGGAATGCCTCTAGTAGCTTGAAATTACAAGATATCAAAGTTAATAATACTGAATCTGAAAAGGCTATATTAGAAAGGATTAATTTTACTTGGGAAGGTAACGGTGCTATTGGTGTTATTGGTGAAAGTGGTGCAGGCAAATCGACGTTAATCGACGTATTAGCAGGTTTTTTATCTCCTTCGAGTGGAAAGATGTTAGTAAATGGTCTAGAAGTTGATGGATCTACTCGTGAAGATTGGCAAAAAAATATCGCTTATATTCCGCAGCAACCTTATATTTTTCCGCTTTCATTAAAGGATAACATTCGTTTTTATGAAACAAATGCAACAGATGAAGAAGTTGAAAGAGTTATTAATGAAGTCGGCCTTCGTTCACTCGTTACATCACTTCCAAATGGGATGCACGAAAGAATTGGGGAAGGTGGACGTATGCTAAGTGGCGGACAAGAACAGCGTGTTGCTATGGCGCGTGCGCTTTTAAGTAAAAAACCAATCATTTTATTAGATGAGCCTACGGCACATCTTGATATTGAAACCGAATTTGAAATAAAGCAAGCGATGTTACGTCTATTTAATGGAAAGTTAGTATTTTTAGCAACCCACCGTCTACATTGGATGAAACAAATGGACCATATTCTTATTTTAAATAAAGGGGAAATGAAAGAAAGTGGGACGTATGAAGAACTTTTAGAGAATGAGACATTACATTTTCATAGGGAAGAGAGGGGAGAGAAATGAGTAACTGGGTTAAACCTTATATAAAACAAAATAAAGGTAGAATGACTTTAACTATTTTCCTTGGTCTTCTTGGAGTTAGTTCAGGAGCGATGTTACTTTTTATTTCAGGTTATTTGATCTCAAAATCTGCCCTTAGACCAGAAAATGTAATGGCTGTATATGTTCCTATTGTTGCAACAAGAGCGTTTAGTATAGGGCAAGCTGTATTTCATTATATAGAGCGCTTAGTTGGACATGATGTCGTACTACGTATATTAGAAAAAATGAGAACGAGGCTATATAGAATAGTAGAACCACAGGCGTTATTTTTCCGTTCTCGATTTCAAACGGGTGATATGTTAGGAGTGTTATCCGAAGATATAGAGCATTTGCAAAACCTATATTTACGTACAATATTTCCTAGCATATTAGCGCTAGTTGTTTATAGTATCTTCGTACTTGTTATCGGTGCATTTGATTTTGTTTTTGCACTTATTGTAGGTTGTATGTTAGCTATTATCGTTTTTCTTCTTCCGTTTGTATCATTACTTTTGATGAAGAAACATCATGTTACTTTAAAGCAAGGAAGAAACCGTTTGTATCAACAACTGACAGATGCTGTTTTTGGATTATCTGATTGGCAAGCAAGTGGTCGTAAAGATGAATTTATTAATGAGTATGTAAAACAAAATGATCAGTTGTTAAAAATCGAAAAGAGAGTGAAACGCTGGTATCATATTCGGGACAGTATCATTCAATTAGTAGTAGGTATTGTAGTTATTTCGATGATCATATGGACTGGTAATGAAGCGGCAAGTGAACAAATTGCTCCTACAGTTATCGCAGCTTTCGTATTAATGACTTTATCTGTAACGAACGCGCTTATTCCTATTGCAGATGCCATCGATCGAATACCGTCGTATGTAGAATCTACCCATCGTCTTAATGGCGTAGAAAGTGATAGTGTTTTACATGATGAAACGGATTTGCATGGAGAGAAAGATTATATTGAACCAAAACATGTAGATATTGAACTGAATCACGTATCGTATAGTTATCCAGATAGTAATGAGATTGTATTAAAAGATGTATCATTACAAATAAAAGCAGGGAAGAAAATTGCTGTTTTAGGGAGAAGTGGCACAGGGAAATCTACTTTACTAAAATTGTTAACAGGGGCGTTAAGCCCAGTAAATGGCCAAGTTGTACTAAATGGTGAACGAGCTCATACGAATCTTTTATCTAAATATATTTCTGTATTAAATCAAAAGCCCCATTTGTTTGATACGACAATTGGAAATAATGTACGAATTGGCAAACCAGAGGCGACGGATGAAGAGATATGGAAAGCTTTAGAGAAAGCACAATTAGCTTCACATGTTACTTCTCTTCCAGACGGATTACAAACAAAAATGCATGAAATGGGAAAGCGGTTTTCTGGTGGGGAAAGACAAAGGGTTGCTTTTGCTAGAACTCTTATGCAAGAAACACCAATTATGGTACTTGATGAACCGACTATCGGTTTAGATCCAAAAACAGAATTGTCTTTAATTGAAACAATGTTTTCTGCAACGGAAGAAAAGACGGTTATTTGGATTACGCACCATCTTGTAGGAATAGAACATGTAGACGAAGTTATATTCCTTGATCGTGGCCAAATTGTCATGCAAGGTAGTCATAAACAACTTCTGAAAGAAAATGAAAAGTATCGTAAACTTTATGAGTTAGATAAAGGAATATAATTTGAATAAGCAATAATTGTAAAAATAGCTACGCCTAATGGTGGAGCTATTTTTTTTGTTAGATTGCAGGTGTATATGATTGTTACGAATTAAAAATGAATTTCATATTATACATATAATGGAGGGGATGTACATGAAGGAGCAATATAAAATCATTGTTTTAAGTGATGAATTATCAGGGGATAGGATTCGAAATACGTTAGACAAAAATAAATGTAAAACAATAGTTCATGTTGTGGACGTTTCAGATGTTGTTCGTCTAGAAAGTTCTTTTCAATATATAGTCATTTGGAGAGGGGACGCAGAAAAACTTACAAATGATTTGATAAATAGGGGCGTGCAAAGTTCAAAAATTATTAATTTAACAAAATACATGTATGAATGGAAGGATAAATTAATTTCTATCTATCAAATAAATCCGGATCTTATGTCTTTATACATTTCTATGAAAAAAGCAAAGAGTGATCCGACGTATGAATTGTTTGCTACCGGTTTGTCTTATCCACATTGTGGCATAAGTACGGAGCTTCTCTCAAAAAAGTCAATAAAATTAACACTTCCATCGCAAGATCTATACTATGATTATTTAATAGCGTCACAACTTTTATCAAACAATCATTCATTTCAATATTGTTTAATAGGAATAGCCTATTTCTCGTTTTACTTTGATATGTCGTTATCATCTGAATCATATAGAATTCACAAAGTATATTATCCATTGTTTCAAGATGGTCATCATACTGTAGTTCACTCTCCTCTACCCACTGATGGATTCTCCCATCTAAATACTCCGAAACCACTTCTTTCTATTTTTAATTTGCATTTTGAATATATTTTATTAGATGAACTAAAAGATGAATCATTGATACTGCCTTGGATAAATGCTGAATGGAATACTACTCCTCTTCATATTCCTTTTGAAGAACACGGGAAAATAAGAGCAGCTTCACATGCTAAATTGGCGTATCCTCAAACTTTAGTTGAAAATAAAATAATTTTTAAAAAATATTTAGAATTACTGTTAAAAAATGATATAAAACCATTAATTGTTGTATTCCCAGTTACTTCACATTATTTCAATTGTAGTAGTAAGAAATTAAAAGAAGATTTTTATAAAGTTATAAATGATTTTCAAACTCAATATTCATTTCAAATTATAGATCTATTTGATTCACCATTATTTTGTGATGATGATTTTTATGATAGTGATCATATGAATAAAAAAGGTGCAAATAAAATGTCCGCATTATTAAATATGTTTATTCAGGAACGAAAAGTATGATAATTTGTTTCATGTTTGCATAAAAGTATATAGGCTCCATACAGTTAAAGTAATGTGATTTTTGTGTCGCGTATATAAATAATATGCGAAGAGGTGAGAGAGTTAAAATGAGAACTCGTATTGAAAGAACTGAAGAGGTGGTAGAGCAACTTCCGTTGGTAAGTGTATTAATTCCTACGTATAATCGTCCTCGTTACTTTGAAAAGGCGCTATGTAGTGTGTTAGAACAAACGTACCCTAATATAGAAATTATAGTTGGAGATGACAGCACGAATGATGAAACAGAAAAAGTGTTACAAAAATACTTATGTGATCATTCAAATATTATTTATATAAAAAATAGATCAACTCTCGGACAATTTGAAAATGCGCTAATGTTATTTAATGAAGCGAACGGTGAATATATAAATTTTTTAATGGATGATGATGTATTTCATGTGAATAAAATTGAAAAAATGATGAAGTATTTTTTCGATGATTTAGATAATGAAATTAAGCTTGTAACATCTCATCGTCAAGTCATTGATGATAAAGGGAAAGAGCTACGACATATTTATTCGACTGTCCGTTTATTTGAAGAGGATACCATTATAGCGGGAACAGAATTAGGAAATAAGGTAATTGTGGATCAAAAAAATTATATTGGAGAACCGACAACAGTTTTATTTCGTAAAAATGATTTACAAGAACCATATGGGATTTTTGATAAGAGGCGGTATTTATGTAACGTAGATATAGCTTCATGGTTATCTTTATTAAGTAAAGGAAAAGCAGTATATATAGCAGAGACACTTAGTTACTTTCGATTACATCCAGATCAACAGTTAAATGAATCTAATAAAATGATGGATGGGTTAGAAGATTTTTCACACAGTATTATAGCAGGCGAAAAATATGGTTTCTTATCCACTGAAAAAGAGTTAGACAAAGCAATAACTAATTTTCTAGATTATGCAAGAAGGATAGTTCCATCATCGATATTATATACATTAGACTATTACCAAAAAATTAGAGCGAAGAAAATAAACATAGAAAAGAAAAAACAACATATAAATAATAATTCTTCTTTACCGAAAGTAAGTATACTTATTCCTGCGTACAATAGACCTTATTACTTAGAATTAGCACTCAACAGCGCTCTCAATCAAACATATGAAAATATTGAAATTATTATTTCTGACGACAGTACAAATAATGAAGTCAATGCTATGATTCAACCGTACTTACGTGAATATGAGTGTATTACATATGTTAAAAATGAAACGCCGTTAGTTGCCGAAAACTTTAATAAGTGTGTAGAACTTGCGAATGGGGACTATATAAACTTTTTATTAGATGATGATTTATTTCATCATGAAAAGATCGAGAGAATGATGAAATACTTTTTGACGTTAGAAAATATTTCATTTGTGACGTCATATCGTGAACTGATTGATGAGAATGGAGAGATATTACCACCTTCAACATTAAATATGAAAATCGCGAAAGAAACTACACTTTTTGAAGGAAAAGAATTAGGGAATTATATGTTAAAAAACTTGAAAAATGTAGTTGGTGAGCCGACAACTGTTTTGTTTAATCGGAATTTGTTTGACGGGAAGTTTGGATATTTTAAAGGAAAGGCTTATTCTGCTATTAATGACATTGCAACTTGGCTAGATATGATGAGGAAAGGAAAAGTAGTTTATATACAAGAACCTCTTAGTTATTTTAGACAACATAGTGGACAAAATCAAAAACAAATGCATTTTATTTTAATGACAATTGAAGAGTGGATTGAATTAATTATAGATGCATATAATAGTGGATTTTTAAGTTCCGAAAGTGAGTATAAAGAGAGTTTATCTTATTGTTTAGAAAATGCGGGATTTATAGTTAAGGATGCAGTAAGAAATGGCGAACTAGATCAAATTTATAATGAAAAGATAAAAAAAGGATTAAACAAGTTAGTTGCTCATATGTTCGAGAAAGAATCTTGTTATTGTCAATATTGCAATAAACAATTTGAAAAATTTTCACCTTGGCCAGCACATTATGATTTTCCGAAATATAAATTTGAGATGTGGAATAAAGATACAGGGATATGTCCAGTTTGTAATTCGATGGATCGTGAAAGATTGTATCGTGCGTACATTGAAACGGAAACGGACTTGTTAAATAGAAACTATACAATGCTTCATATTGCACCTGAAGCGAAGTTAAGAGATTGGTTTAACGTGTATAAAAATATTACGTATGTATGTGGTGACTTAGAACCAAAGGATCCATTAATGAAGGAAATTGATGTTACAAGGATTACATATGATAGTAATACTTTTGATGTAATATTATGTAGCCATGTGTTAGAACACGTTCCTGATGATGACAAAGCAATGCGAGAGTTATATAGAGTATTAAAGCCAAATGGATGGGGAATTATTCAAGTACCAATCGTAATGAATGTAGATTTTATTGTAGAGAATGAATTAATTGTAACACCACAATTGAGGAAACTAGCTTTTGGTCAAGAAGATCATGTGAGAATTTATAATCAATCGGGATTTATTCAAAGATTAATGAATGCAGGATTTAAGGTGGAATTATATAACATAGCGGAAAAACAAGGAATGAAAAGTGCTAGGAAATTTGGATTATCTGAAACAGATATGCTCTATATTGTCCGAAAATGATAGGAAGGAATAGATAGATATGGAGAATATTCCTTTTTTACGTGCTTCAACTGTACCTGTAAGTGAGTATTTGGACGAATTGAAGGAAATTGATACATCTCACATATATACGAATTATGGACCTATAAATCAACGTTTTGAGGAAACAATTATGTCGTCATTTTTTCAAAACAGGGGAGCTGTTACAACAGTAGCAAACGCAACGTTAGGGTTAATGGCGGCTATTCAACTAAAGAAAAGAAGAAAGGGAAAGTATGCTCTCATGCCTAGCTTTACATTCCCTGCGACTCCCTTAGCCGCTATTTGGTGTGGATTGGAACCTTACTTTATTGATATTTCAATAGATGATTGGTATATGGATAAAACGGTACTTTTGGATAAGATAGAAGAATTAAAAGAAGAGGTTGCGATTGTTGTCCCGTACGCCACCTTTGGATCATGGATGAACTTAGAAGAATATGAAGAATTAGAGAAGAAGGGGATTCCGGTTGTCGTAGATGCGGCGCCGGGATTTGGATTAATGAATGGAGGGATGCATTACGGTCAAGATTTTAGTGGAATGATCGTATATAGCTTTCATGCAACAAAGCCGTTCGGAATTGGTGAAGGAGGGCTCATATATAGTAAAAACGAAGAAGATATACAACGTATTAAAAGAATGGGTAATTTCGGATTTGATAAAAATCGTGAATGCACGATGATGGGGTTTAATTGTAAAATGTCTGAATACGTAGCAGCTATTGGGATTGCGACTATAAAAAAGTGGGATCAAAAATTAAAAGAACGCACCCGTATTTCTGAATGGTATAAACAGTTGTTACAAAATACTGGGTTAATGAAAAAAGGGTGGAAAGTCCAAAAGACAGAAGCAGTTATTCACCAATTTATGCCTATCATTTGTCCAGAAGAAGTTCGCAACATACAAGTAATAGAAGAAATGAAAAAACAGAAAATAGAAGCTAGATTATACTTTTCACCATCTTGCCACCAACAAGTTCTTTTTAAAAACTATAAGTCTACAGATTTAACAAAAACGAATAAAATAGCAAAACGAATCGTAAGTTTACCTTTATGGGAAGGAATGACGAAAGAACTAGTAGAGCAAATTGTAATCTGTTTAGAGCAGAAGGTGGTGTCGGTAGATGAATAGTTTTTATAGTCAAGAAGAACTAAAGAAAATTGGATTTTTATCTGTTGGGAAAAATGTATTGGTTAGTAAAAAAGCAAGTATATATAATCCGAGTGCTATATCAGTTGGCAATCATGTAAGAATTGATGATTTTTGCATTTTAAGTGGTAAAATCACAATTGGAAGTTATTCGCACATCTCGGCGTATACAGCGTTATATGGAGGGGAAATTGGGATTGAAATGCATGACTTTGCAAACATTTCAGCTAAAACAATCGTATATGCAGTACTTGATGATTTCAGTGGAAATACATTAATGGGGCCAACCGTCCCGAATCAATATAGGAATGTGAAAGTAGGAAAAGTTATTTTTAAAAAACATGTGATTATTGGTGCTAATTCTATTATTTTTCCAAATGTAACTGTAGGAGAAGGTACGGCAGTCGGCGCGATGAGTATGGTAAAAGAGAGTTTAGATGATTGGTATATTTACGCTGGAGTTCCCGTAAGGAAAGTAAAACCTCGTCAAAAAAAGATGCTAGAGTTGGAAATTGATTTTTTAAAAAGCATTCATTCTTAATAAAAAAGAATGAATGCTTTTTATTTTTATCTCGCTATTTGCCGGGCAGTAAGACTTCACCTCAAAATTCAGCGAAAGCAAAGAAATTAGGTGGGAGCTGATTAAAGTTTCACTTTATGATAGAGCAGAGTGTATCTTAACTTATTATGTTTTAAATTTTGCTGACCAAGGCAATACTGAGCCATAGTGAATGTAAAGTTGGAGGGCGAGCGTATATGTTTGATGAGGATGGGATTGTTTTAATTATGGAACCAGCTGATGAAAGAAACTTGAGGAGATTTATTTTTTCAGTGCCACAGTCAGTGTATGAAAAGAAGGGGATTACATTACACTATGGAGCAGCTATAGGACAAGGATATATGGATATAATTGAAGATATTATAAGCGTACATATAGAAATAGATGTTGTAACAATAATAGGGCATGTAAGAGTATAAATAGCTATTTGAAAAAAGGTTGTAAGCAATTTAGCTAGAAGTTATGATAGAGAAAATTATAGACAATTATAAAGACGAAGGGAGTCTGAAATGAAAATAAAATCAATTTTATTAGTATTTATAGTTTCAATTGGTTTAATGGGATGTTCAATAGTGGAGGAAGGAAAGAACTCTATAGATTATGCTCAAAAGGCGACAGACTATGTAAATGAAATAAGCGCATTTGCAAATGAAGCACCGGCATTAGCAGAGAAAGCTATTAACGATGGGACAGCTCGAAAAGAATTAGAAACGAAGCTGAATGAAATTAAACAAGATATACCAGCTTTCAATGAATTAACGCCACCAGATGTAGCGAAGGATCTTCATCAACAAATTGTTGGATATAATGAAAAGCTAAATTCGTTAATTGATACGTCTATGAAAAAGATAGAGGAAGGAAAAATGGACGTAGAGCAATTTAAAAACTCAGAGCTCATGCAGACGATAGATCAAGTTCGTGATTTGAAAGATAAGGTGCAAAATTTAGGTCAATAACAAAAAGCTCCGTTTGTTACAAACGGAGCTTTTTGTTATTGGATACAATAAACGATTACACCAACGATAATAATCATGTTGCCGATGAGTTTACGTTTCGTTATTTTTTCCCCTAGGAAATACCAACCGAAAATTAATATGATGATATAACTTAAGGATTCTAATGCTGATGCTTGTTTTAATTCCATGCCCTTCATGGCGATTACATTTAATCCAGCATTAAGTACAAATAAAGAGTAACCGATAATAACATAAGGATTCACATATTCTTTTATTCTAGAATCGTATTGTTGTAAAGTAGCTTTTTTTAATAATATTTGTGAGTAATTTGCTAAAATTATCCCGAAAATAAACAATAGCATATAACTATTCATCTTTTGTCACCACCACAATTCCGACGATAATAATAGCTGCACCAAGTAAATGATTCCACTGAATTGTATCTCCAAATAGAAATACTGACCAAAGCATTGACCATAGTATAATAATCCCTCGATGTGAATATGCTTTTGAAATTTCGAAATGTTTAATTACTTGTTGCCATAAAATTGCATATCCGAATAAAAGTATAACTAGTCCGAAATAAGCAACAAAAAATGAGATTGAAGCAATTGGAAATTGAGCTGCCCATTTCATGTAAACCATAATGATAGAATATATCAAAAAAGCTACATGTAAAAATACATAATTTTTAATAGTTGGTTTCATTTATTCACTCTCTTTTACATATAAATATCTATTTATACCTGTTTTTTTAATGATAGATATAGAAATATATTTTGTTTAATCTTTCACATTCCAAATTATATAGTATCATGGCTTTTATTGTAAAACAATAGAAGCCATGCATTCATTTTTTCCAAGATTCTACAATATGTATCGTTTTATTTGTTGCATCCAACTCTACTTGAACACCGAAAGGTATAGTAATCATTGGATGTGTATGACAACAATCGAAGTCAGCTAGAAAAGGAATTTTTTGATTTTGAAGTACTTCCAACAGTATTTCAAAAGGTTTTCGATTTGTACCACAATCATCAAATTGCTCATGTTTTCCAAGAATGATACCTGAAATTTTATCAAATACACCGTTAATTTTAAGGAATGAAAAGCTTCTTTCGATAGTAGCTGCATCTTTTGAACTGTCCTCAATAAAGAGAATATCGCCTTCTTGAATATGTGGCATATAGGGGCTAGCCCAAATTCCTTGTATCGTGTTTAAATTCCCGCCAATAATACGCCCAGTAGCTTTTCCTTCAATTACTGAAATCCAATTGTTTGGTCGAAGTTCTTTCTCCTTCGTCTTTTCTTCCCAATTAATAAATTCATCTGACCAAAATAATGGTTGTTTTATATGATAAGGAAGAGATTGATCATGTAGTAAAGTTTCTGCAAAATATTTGTATGTGCAGTTAACAAAAGGTTCAAATTCGCCAAAGGAAGGGACGAGAGCGGGCCCATAAAATGTAGGGATTCCTGTTTTAGCATAAATTCCTAGTAATAAAGCAGTTGCATCTGAATATCCAATCATTATTTTAGGGTTATTTAGAAAAGCGTCATAATCAATATAAGGTAATATTGAATTTGAATTCATCCCACCAATTGTTGACATAATACAAGAAATATTAGGGTTTCTTATCAAGGCATTTAGTTCATCAGCACGCTCTTGTATACTACCAGAACGATAAAAATCATATCGACCTGTTAATGAACCTTCTAATATACGAAACCCTTTCTGTTGTAAGTAAGATTTTGCTCGTTCAAATCTTTTTGGAGAAGTGTAGGTTACTGGTGAAGAAGGGGAGTAGATCCCAATTGTGTCTCCATATTTTAATGATTTTGGAAGTAGCATTTGTATGAATCCCTTCTATTAAATAGTTTATTTACAAGATTTTATTGTTGAATATTCTTATATTTCAGTATTATAAGTGTAACATAAACAAATTAAAATAATAATTCCTGTATATGAATAAATATACTTTTTACCTTGACTGTATAAAGGAATTGTTGTTAAGGTTAAATGTGAGTGTATAAAAGGTTTGCTAAAGGAGTTTTGAAATGAATCGGTTAAAATGGGGAAGGATGACAGTCCTATTAGTCATTATTTTAGGGATATGTTGGTTCTTATTCCAAGGAAATCAAAAGAGCGTAGCGAATGTAGAAGGACAACCTTTGCAAGTGGCAGAACTACCTAAAGCAGGATTTACTGAAAAAGTAGTCCCGCCAAAGTACATCCCACCAGAAATTAACGCAAAAGCGGCTATGATTATCGATGCGAGTGATGGAGATATTATTTATCAATATAATGAAAATGAAGCTTTTGCACCGGCTAGTATGTCTAAGATGATGACAGCGTATCTCCTACTAGAGAGTATACATAACGGGAAAGTTCGCTGGGAAGATCCAGTTAAAATGAGTGCGAAGGCGGCACAAACAGAGGGAGCGAGAATCCCAGTACAAGTTAATGACACATTAACTGTTAAAGATTTATATCATGCATTAATGATTGAGTCAGCTAATAATTCAGCTGTGGCTTTAGCAGAACATATGGCAAAATCGGAGAAAGATTTCGTTCAGCTTATGGATGCAAAAGCGAAACAGTTAAAAATGTCGGAACATGCTAAATTTGCAAATGCTTCTGGATTACAAGAGCCAGATGGAAGTGAAACAAAAATGACGGCTGCTGATGTAGCACAATTGGCGTATCATCTTATAAAAGATTATCCGGAAATATTAGAAGTGACTCACTTGCGTCAAAGTCACCTAGCATTTAATAATATTAATGTTATAAGCACAAACGACATGTTAAACAAAAATAATAAAAGTTTATATATAGAAGGAATGGACGGACTAAAAACAGGATTTACAGATAGTGCAGGATATTGTTTTACTGGGACTGCCAAGCAAGGTGATAACAGAATTATTACAGTAGTCATGGGGACATCAAGTAAAACAAAACGTTTTACAGAGACAAATAAGTTAATGTCGTATGCATTTGGATTAGTTAATTAAGTAAGTAAGTAAGTAAAATACGAATCTAGATCGCTACATAAGTAAGACTGTTTGTTGTTACTAATTTTAGATAACAACAAACGGTCTTTTTATTTTAACTTTAAAAAGGAAAAAGATTCTAAATACAAGTGTTATCATTTGAGTTTATTTGTTGCTGTGATATTATAAAGTTATAAGCTTATTAATAATAAGTTTGAGGGGCGTAATATGACATATACATATGAAATAGCCTCAATTGAAAATTGGAGGGAATTATGATGGCAAAAGATTTTTACTCAGCAATTGAAGACAGAAGATCTATTTATGCAATTAGTAAAGAGCAAGTAGTTTCTGATGAAAAAATTCAAGAAGTGATTTATCATGCTGTAAAACATACACCTTCAGCTTTTAATTCTCAAAGTGCTCGCGTTGTTGTTTTATTAGGAGAACAACATGATAAATTATGGGATATTACGAAAGAAACATTAAGAAAAATTGTACCTGAAAATAACTTTGCACCTACTGAAGAAAAAATGAATGCATTTAAAAGTGGTTATGGAACGGTTTTATATTTTGAAGACAGTGAAGTTGTGGAAGGCCTTCAAGCAAACTTTGCATTATATAAAGATAATTTCCCAACTTGGTCTCAGCAATCATCAGGAATGTTACAATTTGCAATTTGGACAGCTTTAGAAATTGAAGGGTTTGGTGCTACGTTGCAGCATTACAATCCGCTAATTGATGAAGAAGTGAGAAAAGAGTGGGATGTTCCAGCAAATTGGAAGCTCACTGCGCAAATGCCATTTGGTAAACCGGTAGTACATGCTGGTGAAAAAGAATTCCAACCGTTAGAAAACCGTGTGAAAATTTATAAATAAAATAATTTGATAAAAGGTGAACAGGAATATAACCTGTTCACCTTTTTTATACGTAATAAGGGTTTTTTTGTCCAGCATTTTTCATCTGATTTTTTAATTCATTTTTACGTATTTCAATAGCTGATACTTTTTGTAATGTTATCATTGAAACGAATTGAATAAAAGCATAGTATGGCTCTATATTTTTTTGTATTGGATCATCTATTATATTTCTCACAAATATGCCTCCTCTTTTTATTCCAATAAAATTCCGCATTAATGGGTAGCCCGAGTAGTGAGGGTTAATAATTAGCGGGGGGATAAAACCTTTACTAATTAAAGTTTTATTATGATATATAATACTATGATTATCCTATAAATTCCATTATCGGAAAAGAAAACAGTTGGTATAGTGTGTGTTTTCTGTAAAGGAGAAATGGTTTTTATGAAATAAATCTTACAATTCGTCAAATTATTTCAAAATTGTAGATAGTATAGAAATTTAGTTTTCTAAAAATATTATACTATTGATAAATAGAGTGATTTTTGTCATGATGAAAGTATACTTCATGTAAGGAGCTTTATAAGGAAATACATAATGTGGTTTGTATTAGGTTAATAGAATTTTTTATAGAAGATAGAAAAGCGATGTTTTATATTGAGATATTAAATGAAATGTCGAATTTTCATGCGATATATAAGAAATTTGAAAAAATCATTGCAAAAACACTATAATTAATGATAAAGTTCACATGAAGTTCACACGGATTTCACTTTGTTCATTTAAAATGAACTCTGTGTGAAAAATAAAACTCTTGCTAAAAAATGGAACTGGATGAATATTTTACTTTGATAATATTGTAAAGTATTAAAGTTTTAAGTTTTTTTTAAGAGGATAGTAGGGAAAGGAAGTAAAGACAACTTATGAAAAAAGTAATTGCAGGTTTAGCAGCAGCTTCTGTAGCTGGCGTTGCAGTTCCAGGAATGGATTCTGCTCATGCACAAGTTTCAAATGAAGCGCTAAAAGAAATTAATGGACAAACTCAAACTCAAACTCAAACGACTGTAACTGAAACAAAAACTGTAGAAACAACTTCTGAATTAAAATACACAGTAACTGCTGATGTATTAAATGTTCGTTCAGGTGCTGGTACAGGACATAACGTTATTTCTAAAGTGAAATCAGGTCAAGTGCTACAAGTAGTTGGACAAGAAAACGGTTGGTTCAAAGTAAACGTAAATGGTCAAACAGGTTATGTAAGTGGTGACTTCGTAACGACTGGTGGCAAAACAGGAACGACTGTTCAACAAGGAACAGGTACTTACACAGTAAACGTTTCTTCACTTAACGTACGTACAGGCCCAAGTACATCTCATACAGTATTAGGTTCTGTAAACAAAGGTAAAACAGTACAAGTTGTAGGTGAAGTACAAGATTGGTTTAAAATCAACTTCAATGGTGGAACTGGATACGTAAGCAAAGACTTCGTAACAAAAGGTGGTTCTGCTGTATCTAACGAAACACAACAACCAACTACAAACAACAATACTACAACAGTTCAAACTGGTGGTTCTTATGTTGTTAACACTGGTGCTTTAAAAGTACGTACAGGCCCAGCTACATACAACGCTGTAATCGGTGGAGTAACAAATGGTAAAGTACTAAACGTTACTGGCGCTGAAAATGGTTGGTACAAAATTAACCATAACGGCCGCACGGGTTACGTAAGTGCAGACTTCGTTAAGTTTGTAAAAGGCGGAGTAAACAACGTTACAAATAACAATAACAATAACGTTACAAATAACGTTCAACAACCAGGTAAAGACGTACAAAAACCAACAACAGGTGGAGATACATCTTCAATCGCTGGATTCGCTAGATCTTTAAATGGTTCACCATACAGAAATGCTGGTACAACACCTGCTGGTTTTGACTGCAGTGGATTCATTCACTACGTATTAAATCAAACTGGTCATAAAGGCGCTCGTCAAACAGTTGCTGGATACTGGAGCTCTAAAACAAAAACTAGCAATCCACAACCAGGTGATTTAGTATACTTCCAAAATACTTATAAATCAGGTCCTTCTCACATGGGTGTTTACTTAGGAAACGGTCAGTTCATTAGTGCAGAAACAGATGCAACTGGTGTACGTATTAGTTCTGTAAGTAACTCTTACTGGAGCAAGCACCTATTAGGTTACACAAAAGCATACTAAGAAAAAGTAGTTTTATATACTTTTCGTATAGAGAAAAGGCTTTCCAAGGAAACTTGGGAAGCCTTTTTATAATTGTATAAATTGGAAGTTTAATAGTTTTTATTTTAAATTTCCATTTAAAAATCGATCATATAAGTCATGGAAATAGTTAGGACGAAATAAGTTCGCTGCATGTCCTGCTAAAGGTATTTCCTTATATAGAACGTTAGGTAAAATAGATTTCAAATCAAATAGACAAGATTTATAGAGATGATCATGCTCTCCCATTACCCATAGTATAGGGTGAGGAAGTGATTCTAATTTAGACTTTAAATCGAATTCTAACCGATGTCGTAATGACTGGGCAATAATGGATGAATGTAATTGTAATCCGAAACGGTAGTAAATATTTCTTGAAATGACTGCAAACGGATTTGCTTTTAGTATACCACTTGGAAAAATAGTATTTGCGTATTGAGAGAGCCATTTAGAGTATTCATCCCCTCGCTTCTCCCAAAAATTTTGGAATACGCTATATAAGCGAGAAGGGTTATTGTAATGTCCTCCAATATGACAAATACTTAATACTTTTTCTGGATGCATTTGTGCAAAAATTGTAGAGATGTAACAGCCGTAACTTAGCGCACAAATATGAGCTTTTTTAATACCTTCTTGTTCATATAAGTTTAATAATTGATCTACGAGACGCTGTAATGAAAAGTCGATTGCTTCTCCTTTATCATCACCGTGACCTAATAAGTCATAAGTTATAATGTTGTAGGAGGCAGAAAATCGTTTTTGCTCCTTTTTGAAGGCGCGACGATTGCCAACTAATCCATGAATAAAAATAATTGTTTCCTTTTCAGAATGTATATTTGTTTGCAAAAAGGATACTCCTTTCACTAGCTGGAGATTTATATCGTGTTGTAAATTATTTATCTATAATTTACATAGAATAATATTAAGTACCAGGTAATAATATCAGATGTTTATATCTGTTGTAAAGATGAGTTTTTATGTATATTTTGTAAAAATAGAAAAAGTGTGTTTACATTCAGTTTACATTTGTATCGTATTCTAATTTTAGAAAGAACAGTTTGGTTTAACACGAGGAGATGAACAGGAATGGAAGTTAGAAATGAAATGAAGAAAAAAGGGAGCTGGAGGCAGTTTTTACGCCTTATTCAAGATACAAATCCTCCGAAAGGAATTTTAGTTTTTGCGTTATTAATGAGTTTGCTTTCTACGGGAGCGAGTTTATTTATTCCTATGCTAACAAAAGGATTAGTAGATAATTTTTCGCTTTCTTCAATTAGTGCAGGACAAATTGTTGGGTTAGTTGCTTTCTTTGTAATGCAAACTATTGCGGCAGGATTGTCTATATATTTACTAAATTATATTGGGCAGAAGATTGTAGCGGGACTAAGAGAACGTTTGTGGAAAAAGGTACTTATCTTGCCGGTATCTTATTACGATCAAAATAGAACAGGTGATACCATTAGCCGTATGACGAATGATACAGGTGTTGTGAAAACGTTAATTTCTGAGCATTTGTCAAACTTATTAACAGGTGGTATTTCAATTGTTGGATCGTTAATTGTATTATTTGTGTTAGATTGGAAAATGACTGCGTTACTTTTAACGGTTATTCCGTTGTCTGTATTAATTTTAGTTCCACTTGGACGAAAAATGTATAAGATTTCAAAAGCGCTTCAAGATGAAACGGCATCTTTTACAAGTGTGTTAACGCAAGTGTTATCAGAAATTCGTTTAGTGAAATCTTCAAATACAGAAAAAAGAGAATATGAAACGGGTAATACAGGTATACAAAAGTTATTACAATTTGGTTTGAAAGAAGGGAAAGTGCAAGCATTAATTTCGCCAGTTATGTCGTTTGTTTTAATGGCACTACTTGTTATTATCGTAGGATATGGCGGGATGAGAGTTTCTAGCGGTGCATTAACAACTGGTGAACTTGTAGCGTTTATTTTGTATTTAGTTCAAATTGTAATGCCGATGAGTCAATTATCTATGTTCTTTACACAATTCCAAAAGGCAATTGGTGCAACGGAAAGAATTAGTACGATTTTAGAATATAAAGTAGAAGATCATGAAACTGGTGTGAAAGTGACAAATGCTAAGCAACCGATCGTTCTTGAAAATGTACATTTTGAGTATAACGAAGAAGAGCAAGTTTTGAGAAATATTGATTTCACAATTGAATCTGGAAAAGTGACAGCGATTGTAGGACCAAGTGGTAGTGGGAAAACAACGTTATTCTCATTACTGGAACGTTTTTATGAGCCAACTAGTGGTGCCGTTAAATTAGGAAAAGAATCAATTACGAGTTATTCATTACAGTCATGGCGACGTCAAATCGGTTACGTATCACAAGATAGTCCGTTAATCGATGGAACGATTCGTGATAATATTTGTTACGGCGTTGAAGGCGAAGTAACGGATGAAGAAATTGAAAAAGTAGCAGCAATGGCATATGTTGATGCATTTATTCATGACTTACCAAACGGTTATGCAACAGAAGTTGGAGAACGCGGTGTGAAGCTTTCTGGTGGACAAAGACAGCGAATTGCCATTGCCCGAGCGTTACTTCGAAATCCGCAAATTCTTATGCTCGATGAGGCAACTTCAAGCTTAGATAGTAAATCTGAGTCTGTCGTTCAAAAAGCGTTAAATAACTTAATGAAAGGCAGAACAACGTTAGTGATTGCGCATAGACTTTCTACTGTTGTAGATGCAGATAAAATTATCTTTATTGAAAAAGGGAATCTTACAGGTAGTGGTACGCATGATGAATTATTACAGACGCATGATATGTATCGTGAGTTTGCAACACAACAATTGAAAATTAAAGAGGGTGCATTTTAAAAAAATATATTAGATGCTAAGTAGAAAGGAAATGGTTCCTTTGATACCTAAAATTTTAATAGTAGACGACGATCCACACATTAGGGAACTCGTTTCTGTATTTTTAGAACGAGAAGGTTTTCAAACGTATGAGGCAATTGATGGAATAGATGCACTTCAGAAAATGGACGAAGTAAAAGTCGATATGGTTATTCTTGATATTATGATGCCGAATATGGATGGGTTTGATGTATGTTTTGAATTAAGAAAATACTATGATATCCCGATTCTGATGCTAACTGCCAAAGGGGAAACATCACAAAAAGTAAAAGGATTTCACCTTGGAACAGATGATTATCTTGTAAAGCCCTTTGATCCTATAGAACTAGTAGTGAGAGTAAAGGCATTATTGAAACGTTACCAAATTACAGTTTCACAATCGATTCAAGTTGGAAATGTATTATTAAATCGTAAAACATTCGAAGTTACATCTGGAGAACAAACGGTTATGTTACCGTTAAAAGAATTTGAGCTGCTTTTTACTTTAGGGTCTAAATCGGGAAGAACTTGTTCGAGAGAGCAATTAATTGAAGAAATATGGGGATATGATTTTGAAGGGAATGAACGTACACTAGACGTTCATATTAATCGGTTACGTGAGAAGTTTCAAGAAGAGCAGTCGAAATTTAGTATTAAAACAATAAGAGGATTAGGGTATCGCTTAGAGGTAAGTAAATGAGAAAAAGAAAACGAATGAGTAAGTTGAAGATGCTGAAAGTATTTGGAGCGGTATTAGCGCTCTTTTCTTTTCTTACTATCATTTGGTCTATCGCATTTTATGTAGCAACTAGTATATTGAATGCTTTTGACGTAAACGTATCGCCATTTGTTGCCTTTCTAATTAGTGATATGGTCGGTTTTGTATTTATTATTCTTATTTGGACATTAATTGGAATATTAATGAGGCCAAAACGAGAGGCAATGATTTGGACTATTATTGAACCGATACAAAAAATTGCAAAAGGAGACTTCTCCGTAAAAATACGAAATGAAGAAAAGTATGATGGAGAAATTGGTGTGCTCGTAAAAAGTATAAATGATATGACAGATGAACTGAATACGATGGAGAAAATGAGACAAGAATTTGTATCGAATGTTTCTCATGAAATACAGTCACCATTAACTTCTATAAAAGGGTTTGCTAGAGCACTACAAGACGATAATCTTTCTGAGGAAAAAAGAAAACATTATCTTACCATTATTGAAACTGAAACAACGAGATTATCTAAACTAAGTCAAAACTTATTGAAGCTAACTCTTTTAGAATCAGAAGAGTATATACCAGAAAGAGTGAGTTATCGATTAGATCAGCAGTTAAAGCAAATTGTGTTAAATAGTGAACCGCTCTGGGCTGAAAAAGAAATCGAGTTAGAACTAGATTTAGAAAAAGTACATGTTATTGCTGACCAAGAAAGTATGAGTCAAGTGTGGATTAATTTAATTCATAATAGTATTAAATTTACTTCAAGCGGTGGCACGATTACTATCCAGTTAAAGGAACATGAAACAGTAGTGGAAGTGCGCATCCATGATTCGGGAATCGGTATATCAGAAGAACAGAAACAACATATTTTTGAGCGTTTTTATAAAGCGGATTCTTCACGAAATCGTGCCTATGGAGGAAGTGGCTTAGGTTTAGCTATTGTAAAGAAAGTACTCGACCTTCATCAAGGAGAGATAAAAGTAGAGAGTGAAGAAGGAAATGGAACAGAATTTATTGTGTGTATTCCTAATTATGAAGAAAAATAGTGTTAGAAGGAGAGCCTTCTAACACTATTTTTCTTTAAAAATGCATTTACCGTTACTGCAATTATATTGATAAGCTTTTCCTTCGCTATTCATACGGTATGAGTAATCAGATTCTTTATCTTTCTTAAAGTCAACGTATGCTTCTGCACCGTTTTTATCGTCATCTATATCAATGAATTGAACGTTTCGTATAGAATAATCTTTCTTTTCTCTTAAACCTCTTCCTTGCAAGTTTGTATGAATACCATCTACTAACTGGTTAAACAACGACCAGTTTAAATTAAGATGTTCAAATGACTCAGTATGTCTTCCTAAAATACCGTTGTCTTGTATTATTTTTTTATTATCATCGTATGTATAAGAGTATGTAAAATATGGTTCGTCTTTATATACTACTGTTGCATAATAGCCAATATTATAAATGGGAGTATATTTTCCGGTTATGTCTTGCATTTCTTCTTGCTTATAACCTTTTTTAATATGGAGATAATTGCTAGTATCTTTTTCTATTACTTTATAATTTAGTGGATTACCAAATATAAAGTACAGGGCAAACAAAATGATAAATAGTCCGACTGCAGTTAGTAACAAGACCCATTTTTTTCTTTTCATACACATACACTCTCCTATGCTGGATTTGTTTTTATTTTACATGAATAATGGTAAAAACATGAAACTTATAAACAAAACCTTTCTATAGTTACCTACAAGTAACCTACGCACATGAAAGTGCATCATTGCCTTTTTACATAAACATAGATACAATTTTAATATAATACATAACTGAGATGATTAAGGAGTGTTATACTTGGCAGAATTATTACAAGGTAAAAATGCTTTAATTACAGGAGCAGGTAGAGGGATTGGTCGCGCTGTAGCAATCGCATTAGCGAAAGAAGGCGTAAATGTAGGCTTATTAGCTCGTTCAGAAGAAAACTTAAAAGCTGTAGCGAAAGAAGTAGAAGCAGAAGGTGTAAAAGCTGTTATTGCCACTGCTGATGTTTCTTCATACGAAGAAGTCACAACTGCGATTGAAACGTTAAAAAATGGTTTAGGATCTATCGATATTTTAATTAATAACGCTGGTATTTCTAAATTCGGTAAGTTTTTAGAACTAGACGTTGCTGATTGGGAAAAAATCATTCAAGTAAACTTAATGGGTGTATACTATGCAACTCGTGCAGCTTTACCGAGCATGATTGAACAACAATCTGGTGATATCATTAACATTTCATCTACAGCAGGGCAAAAAGGTGCACCTGTAACAAGTGCATATAGTGCTTCTAAATTTGGTGTCCTTGGCTTAACAGAATCGTTAGCGATGGAAGTTCGCAAACATAACATTCGTGTAACAGCTTTAACTCCAAGTACAGTAGCAACTGATATGGCTGTTGATTTAGGATTAACTGATGGAAACCCTGATAAAGTAATGCAAGCAGAAGATATTGCAGAATTTATCGTAGCGCAGCTGAAATTAAATAAACGTACATTTATTAAATCTGCTGGGCTTTGGTCTACTAATCCATAGGAAGTAAATTTAACTTTAAAAGAAGGGATATCTATTCTATAAGGGGTAGATGTCCCTTCTTTATTTTTTGTATTCGAGACAGAATTATCGGTATAATTAAAAGTGAATGGTAGAAAGCATTGGGAAATTGAAAGGGATGGTATTTGCATGAGTGAAATTGAGAAATGGACGGCTGTTGATCAATATATGAGTGATGTATTAATACCGAAAGATTCTACATTAGAAGGGGTTCTTCAAACTAATGCTGCAGCTAATTTGCCAGCACATGATGTATCACCAACGCAAGGGAAGTTTTTACAATTATTAGTACAAATTCAAGGGGCTCGTAATGTTTTAGAAATTGGCACGCTAGGCGGGTATAGCACGATATGGCTTGCTAGAGCATTGCCATCTGGAGGCCGAGTTGTTACATTGGAAGCAAGTGAAAAACATGCTGAAATTGCACGTAGCAATATTGAGCGTGCTAATTTGACTGATAAAATTGAAATACGAACAGGATTAGCGTTAGATTCTTTACAACAAATAGAAAACGAGAAGTATGAACCGTTTGATTTTATTTTTATAGATGCTGATAAACAAAATAACCCTGCTTATTTTGAATGGGCACTAAAACTATCACGACCGGGTACTGTAATTATTGGGGATAACGTAGTACGTGAAGGAGAAGTTATTGACAATACTAGTACCGATCCTCGTGTACAAGGGATACGTCGTTTCTATGAATTAATAGCTGCTGAGCCACGTGTTAGTGCTACAGCGCTTCAAACTGTCGGAAGTAAGGGATACGATGGATTTGTAATGGCAATCGTAAAAGAATGAGGTAAGGAGATAGATAGAATGAAAAAGATGTTTGAAAAATTATAACATGTATCTTGTATAACGAGATTAGCTCGTGGGCCTCCGACATACATAACACTATATTATATATCAAAAAATTGGAGGCTATAAGTAGATGAGAACTGAAAAAGAAATGCTAGACTTAATTATTAATACAGCAAAAGAGGATGGAAGAATTCGAGCAGTTATCATGAATGGATCGCGTGTAAATCCAAATGTGAAAAGAGATTGTTTTCAAGACTATGATATTATGTATGTTGTAAATGATATACAATCTTTTACGTCTAATCATAATTGGGTTCATAGATTTGGAGAAATAATGATAGTACAAATGCCAGAAGAAATGTCGTTAGTTCAACCAGATGAAGATGGGAAGTTTCCGTATTTGATGCAGTTCATGGATGGGAATCGGATTGATTTAACGCTAGTTCCAGTTGAGTTAATAAAAAAGTTCGTTGGACAAGATAGTTTAAGTAAATTACTTCTCGATAAAGATAATTGTATGGAAGGATTCCCGCCAGCAAGCGATAAAGATTACTTAATAAAAAAGCCTACAGAAAAAGAGTTTTTGGATTGTTGTAATGAATTTTGGTGGTGTAGTACGAATGTGGCAAAAGGGCTATGGAGAGAAAAGCTTTCTTATGCAAAAGGAATGCTTGAGGGACCAGTGCGAGATATGTTCATCGTAATGCTAGAATGGTATATTGGTATGAAAACAGATTTTACAGTTAATGCAGGGAAGTTTGGAAAGCATTTCGAGCAATATATTGAAAAAGATATGTGGGTGCAATTTAAAAGAACATTTTCTAATGCAGAATATGAAAACATATGGGAGTCATTCTTTGTCATGGGTGATTTATTTAGGGAAGTGGCGAACGAAATCGCTAACACATATGAATATCAATATCCGCAAGATGATGATGATAAAGTGACGAACTATTTAAAACATGTGAAAGCTTTGCCAAAAGATAGTACATCGATTTATTAATAATAGTAAGCAGTAAGACTGTCCTAATTAAGGACAGTCTTATTTTTGTTTATGAATAACAATTTCTCTAACAAAGTGCAGATGAATCACATATGAAAATTTAGGGAGGTTTTTTATCATGTATTATTTTTATTCGCCAGAAATGTTTGCTCCATATCAATGGGGACTAGAACGAGATGTTTCGTATGCTTATATGCCATATAACTCATTTTATTATGGAGACTATATAAGCGCATTGCCATACGCATATATCCCTCAAAGCTATGAAGTACAAATGAAAGCAGATGATCGTGGATCGTGGACACCATTTACATGGGTTGAAAAATATGCGTACGCATTTTCAGGACCGTATAATAAAGCGGAAGTAGCTCTTACATTTGATGATGGACCAGATTCAGAATTCACGCCAAAAATATTAGATAAGTTAAAACAACATAATGTAAAAGCTACTTTTTTCTTACTTGGTGAAAACGCAGAAAAATTTCCGAATGTAGTAAAGCGTATTGCAAATGAAGGGCATGTAATTGGTAATCATACGTACAGTCATCCGAATTTAGCGAAAGTAAATGACGCTGAGTACCGTAATCAAATTATAAAAACGGAAGAAATATTAAAACGTTTAGCCGGCTATGCTCCTAAATTTATACGTCCACCGTATGGTGAAATACTTGAAAATCAATTGAATTGGGCAACTGAGCAAAATTTTATGATTGTACAGTGGAGTGTTGATACAGTTGATTGGAAAGGTGTAAGTGCCGATACGATTACAAATAATGTGTTAGGGAATTCATTTCCAGGTAGTGTCATACTGCAGCATTCTACTCCAGGTGGGCATTTACAAGGATCTGTTGATGCACTAGACAAAATCATTCCGCAGTTAAAAACGAAAGGGGCACGTTTTGTAACACTTCCAAGTATGTTCCAGACATCGAAAGAAAGAAAGTGAATGTGTTATAAATTGGAAAAATAAGGGGTGTGTCGTATAATGAAAGTGTAAGTTAGGGGGGGATATAATTGATTGATGCACTAGTAAACATAGGAATAAGCATATTGATTGGTATTATTTTTATACTTGCGGCAATTATTCTTCAAAAAAATCCACCGACCGATATTAATGCGGCATATGGTTATCGTACGAAACGATCTATGAAAAATAAGGAATTATGGGATGCGGGTAACAGGTATAGTGCAGAAGTGATGAAGCAAAACGGATTTATCATGATGTTAATTGGAAGTGTTATTAGTATACTGTTTAGATATCCACATACAATAATAGCGATTATAGTGGTTATGCTGTTATTAATCATTCGTTTATTTATACAAGTAGAGAGTAGATTAAAAATACTTGAACAATAATAAAAAATAGGACTCTACGCAATATTATGCTAGGAGTCCTATTTTATTTATAAACTATTATTTTTTAATAATTCTTTTCCTTGCTCTATAACAAATTCATAGTATGCAAGGTCATACGGATAAATATCTTCAAATGTTATCGTAATCGGTGTATTGTTTAAGACTGAAATAGTCGTTAAAGATGAAATCTCTCCTTTTAATAGTTGTAGAAAAGAAGTTGCATGTACTTTCATCACATCGTCTACTTCTTCACCTGGTGCGAATGGAAGTGGATTGATGACGTTGTGAAAATACATATGACAAAACTCGCGATCAGTAAGATTTGAAATTTCATAATCTATTTTAAAGATTCCCTTGTATGTTAAATCATTAGTTTGAAAGGAAAGCCCTAATTCTTCCTCAATTTCACGAAGACCACCAATTTGTACATCTTCATCATGCATAATATGTCCAGCTGAAGTAATATCCCATATACATGGAGCTTCTTTTTTATTTTTAGAGCGTAATTGGAAATATAAAAACATATCTTCATTATCTTTTTCTACAAACCAACAATGAAATGTTTCGTGCCAATCACCGTCACGATGCACTTCATCACGTAATTTCTTCCCAAGTGTATTTCTTTCAGGATCAAATATTGTTAACCACTCTGTCATTTTAATTCCCCTTTCTGCAAATTTCATTATACAATATTTGTATTGAATTCTGGGAAAATAAAGAAAAAGGAGTGGTTATAAGTGGGGATAGAGCGTGCGGAAATAAAATCGATTATTTCAACAGAGGAAGAGTTACGGAAAATATTGGGGCAACCAAGTGAGCGAGCGTTAAAGAAAGTTATTTCATCATTAGACCACCATTGCGTAGATTTTCTGTCTAAATCTCCTTTTCTAGTATTATCTACTGCAAATAAATCAGGAGAGTGTGATGCTTCGCCGAGAGGAGATGCACCTGGATTTGTATACGTATTAAATAATAATAAAATTATCATTCCAGAAAGACCGGGCAATCGTCGTATAGACTCCATTTTGAATATTATTTCAAATCCACATGTAGGACTAATCTTTTTTATTCCAGGTCTTGGGGAGACACTCAGAATAAATGGCCGAGCGTATATTACAAACGACGAAGAAATTTTGAAAGAAATGCAGGCGAATGGACGCAATCCGTTGCTTGGAATTGTTGTTGAAATAGAAGAGTGTTATATTCATTGTGCAAAAGCGTTTATTCGTTCTAAGATGTGGGATCCAGAATCTTGGTTAAATAAAAAAGAGTTACCATCAGCAGCAAAAATGTTGCTGGAGCATGCGAAAGTGAATACTTCAGAAGAAGATGTTGCACGTTCTTTAGAAGAAAGTTATACAAAAAGATTGTATTAAAAATTTTATTAATATAGTTTTATAGAGCGGATATGTACGGGTTTTAGAATGGGGAATTTATATGTGAACCGTTGATTTATAAACTGGAGAAATAACAAAATAGGTAAATTGAGTGGCGGTTGCATAATGATATTGTGAAATATAATAAAAAAAATTCTTGAAAATAGTTAGTAAAAATAGGCTTGCTTTTTAAAAAGTTGATAACTATAATAAATTAACAAATAGACATGAACGAAAAAGTAACG
>NZ_QNUB01000089.1:0-1639 GCF_008042345.1 Bacillus sp. AR8-1 | reverse complement strand
AAATTATTTATATAAAAATACAGATTTGCAACTTCCATATAACTTTAATATGGTAGCGATTAATAATCGTCGTCCAACACTTATGACATTACCAAAAATTTTGGATGCTTATATTGGACATCAAAAAGAGGTTATTACGAGACGTTCGCAATATGAATTAAGAAAAGCAGAAAATCGTCAACATATTGTAGAAGGTTTAAAGAAAGCATTATCGATTTTAGATCAAGTAATCGAGACAATTCGAGCTTCAAAAGATAAACGTAATGCGAAAGATAATTTAAGTGCAAAATTTGGCTTTACAGAAGCACAGGCGGAAGCAATTGTTTCCTTGCAATTATATCGCTTAACGAATACAGACATTACGGCGTTACAAGAAGAAGCAGATGAGCTTAATAAGAAAATTCTAGAGCTACAGTCAATTTTACAAAGTGAAAAAAGATTACTTCAAGTCATTAAAACTGATTTGAAGAGAGTTAAGAAAACATATAGTGATGATCGCCGTGCTATTATTGAAGAACAAATTGAAGAAATTAAAATAGACGTAGAAGTGATGATTCCACAAGAAGATGTCATCGTTACTGTAACGAAAGAAGGATATGTGAAACGTACTGGATGGCGCTCACATAATGCATCAAACGGCAAAGACTTCGGTATGAAAGAGGGTGACATCTTACTTGAACGATTCGATACGAATACGACTGAAACAGTTCTTTTATTCACAAGTAAAGGGAACTATATATATCTTCCAGTATACGAAATGCCAGATATTCGTTGGAAAGATTTAGGTCAGCACGTTGCAAATATCGTTTCACTCGACCGAGATGAAACGATCATTTGGGCAACGGTTGTACCGAACTTTGAGGAAGAAAAACGATTTATCGTATTTGTAACACGAAATGGTATGATAAAGAAAACAGAATTAAATCAATATAAAGTTCAGCGTTATTCAAGGGCATTCGTTGCTGTAAACTTGAAAAAAGATGATGAAGTTGTCGATATATTTGCGACAGATGGAACGAGTGATATCGTTCTTGCTACACATGGTGCATATGCACTTATTTTCCATGAAGATGAAGTAAGTCCAGTCGGTGTAAGAGCTGCTGGTGTGAAAGCAATTAATTTAAAAGAAGATGACTATGTCGCTTCTGGTAAACCGTTAAATGGTGATAAAGATCAACTTATTCTCGTAACGCAGCGTGGTGCTGTAAAACGTCTAAAAGCATCAGAAATTGAAAAATCAACGAGGGCGAAGCGAGGTCTTGTTATTTTCAAAGAGTTAAAACGTAATCCGTACCGCATTGTCGGTATTGAAATTGTTCGGGACGATGAATTAGTTTACATAAAGACAGAGAAAAACATTGTAGAAGAGATTGATCCGAAAGCGTATCGAAATAAAGACCGGTATAGTAATGGTAGCCTAGTGCTAGATGTAAATGATACTGGTGAAGTAGTAGAAACGTGGACGAAAAAACGACCGGAGTAAAAAAAGCATCTTGCTATGAATAGTAGCAAGATGCTTTTTTCTAGGCAATTTATTATGTAAATAATAATAATCTTGTTATAATAACTGAATGAAATCGTTCTCATAAAGTGAAACTTTAATCAATGGGGATTTTCTTCATCCTCACTGATTATTAGT
>NZ_QNUB01000088.1:0-1049 GCF_008042345.1 Bacillus sp. AR8-1 | reverse complement strand
CTCTATTTACAGCTTTTGTATAAAGCGTAAAGTTTTCTTTCCAATCACCGCGTAATGTTTCTGCATAAACAGTTGGTGCGATTTCTTTTAGCTGATCATATATTTTTTCGTGACGCATTTTATTTCCGATAATTAAATCTGGCTTAAGCTTCATTACTGCTTCTAAATTAATATCACGTTCAGTTCCTACAACTTCCGTATTTTTTAACTCTTTCGCTACATGAGGATACCATTCATCACCAGCACGTGGTTTCGTAGTCCCCACTGGCGTTACGCCCACAGCTAGAAGAGCCTCTGCACCTTCATTTGTTAAAACAACAACTTTTTTAGGTGTACCATTTACTGTCGTTTCGCCCATTGCATGCTTTACCGTATATGAATCTTTTGCTTTCGCTGATATATCATTTTCCTTTTTCTCTTCTTTACTACATCCTGCAATTACAACCATGAGTATCATAATGCAGAACATAATTAGTTTTTTAGTATGTATCATATGTCCTCCCTAGATGAAATCGATTATCATTAACAATTAAAGATTAATGTATCCTACATACATTGTCAATGTATATCAGAAAACTTTTTTAATATATACTATTTAGATTCTATCCGCTTTTCTAATGTTTCTTTTTAAAACATAGTGCATAAGTATGAAAATAAATGTTGTTATTAAAATGCGTATCTTTGTTATACATAACAAAGATACGCATCCATATTGCATTATCATTTTAATTGCTAATATTGAGTATACTTAATATACGATGGATCATTATATACCCACTGATTTCCACCAAGGTTTAACCAACCATTTTCATTTATATATACTAAATAAGATTCTGGAGAATTTAATTGGCGGATAACTGCAGATGTAGTTGATGGACCACTTCTTAAATTTACATTCATCCCTTGTATATATGCAACCCCAATCGGACTTCCATCACTATTACTTGTCTTTACAAAATTAATGTAAGAAGGATCATTATACACCCATTGTCCATTCCCCAAATCTAACCATCCGTTACTTTCCTGATATACAACGTAAGATTCTGGAG
>NZ_QNUB01000087.1:0-14357 GCF_008042345.1 Bacillus sp. AR8-1 | reverse complement strand
CATATACACCACTCATGACACTCTTTAATCCTGATAATTGACTCACAGAACTAGCCAGCATACGGCTCATTTCATCCATTAGTTGATTTATTTCTCCCGGCATAACAAACTGTTGTCGTGGCATGGCTGCTACAATTCCTGCACCAATATCTCCAAGTGTCTTTTTATTCAATGGTAAAACCGCTTCTTTTCCGGCTTCTCCTGCACCTTGCAAGTTTCCGCCATTCATTCCAAAGATAGTCGGTTTAGTGAAGATACCACCTTTTGCACGCCAATCTATATTGAGGCCGGACGGAAATGTAATATCTTTTCCTAAAATGTTTTTCGTACTAGTTTGTAAGCTGAAGTGTGGAAGAGGCGGCATTTCTGGTTTTGGAATTTTCAACTTCAAGTCACTAAAGAATCCTTTAATCTTTCCAATGAATTTTTCTATACTGTCAACTGCATCTTTAATTGGATCTATAATGAAATGTTTTGCCGCTTCAAATTTTTCTTGAGCTGCATTCTTAACAGAATCAAATTTTTCCCGTGCTGTGTTGTACATATCATTGAATTTCTCTTTTGCAGAATTATAAGCTGAAATAACTGGTTCAACGATGTATGTGTAAACCATCTTCCATGCTTCAAGTGTATACCCTTTTATTTTCGCCCAAATTCCTAACATCCAATTGGATAAATCACTAAACTTTTCTTTTACTAAATTCCAAGTATCTTGTACAGGTTTTATAATATATTGTTTAAATAAACCCCATGCTGCTGATGTATATGATTTAACTGTCTCCCATTGTGAATTTAGCCAAGAAACTAAATCACTGAACTTTTCTTTTACTAAGTTCCATGTATCTAGAACAGGTTGAATAATATATTGCTTAAATAGTCCCCAAGCAATTTGCGCCATTGCTTTTGCAATTTCCCATTGTGTACCAAGCCAAGTGACCATTTCACCGATTTGTGTACTTACCCAGTCGTAAGCTTCCTGAATCGGTTGAATAATATATTGACAGATTGCCGCCCATGCAATTTGCGCACCTGCCTGTATTAACAACCAACCAGCTTCTAAAACGGTAGAAACTGCCGAAATAATTGGATCTAAAACAGTAAGAATTGTATCCCATGTTTCTTGCCATGCTTGCGTTAATGTTCCCCACAATTCAGATGCTGTTTCAACTAAAGAGGACCACCAAGAGGAAGCAGTTTCAACAATCCCAGACCATAAACTACTAAAGAATTCACCTATCGGATCAAAGAAACTATGCATCATTTCTATGAAAGAAGACCATGCTTCAGAAAAGAATTCAACAGTAGAATTCCATGCATCGCTACACGCCTGCTTCACACCCTCCCATAAATCACTAAAAAATTGACCTATCGGATCAAAAAATTCATGCATTGCTTCTAAAAATGAAGACCATGCTTCACTACAGGACTGGGATATCCCGTCCCAAAGCTCTACTAAGTACTCTTTAATAGAATCCCATGCTTCTATTGTCCAATTTTTAATATCATCCCAGTTTTTATAAATAGCCACTCCTAGAGCAACTATAGCCGCTATGATAATAGGAACTATTGCAACTATGCCTAGTGCGGCGGCGGCTCCGATTTCAAATACACCCATGACCGCCATAACTATTGGTGCAATTGCCATAAGTGCCCCTGAAATTACCCCAATAGCCGTTGCAACTGCTGCTAAGGTCGCTGCTAATTCTGGATTATTAGAAATCCAATCAGCAATACTAGCAACAACATCAGCAATTACTCCTAGTATAGGTTCAAGAGCCATTTGTAAATCGCCCATCGCTTTTTGAAACTTTACTGCTGGATTTGCATCTAATTTTTTAACAGATTCATTTAAGTTGTCTTGGTTTTGTTGAAGATCTTTTGTTTTCTTAGAAGCTTCAATTAAAGTGTTTGTTAAATTTTGACCTTGATCTTCAAACATAGTGGCTAGAACTTTGACCCCAACCTGATTTTTCTTAACTGGGTCTTCTATTCCGTCAATAGCTTTAGCTACTTCTACCATCGCTGCTGCGCCATCTCTTCCGCCTTTAGCGACAGATGCTCCCCATTTTTCTATTTGTTCAGTCGCAATACCAGAACCGTCAAGCGCTTCTTTTAAAGCCTTATCAGCTCCTTGTGCGAATTCAGTTAATTGAATCCTCCCTTCTTTCAGTCCGTCTAAAAGATTATCAATATTCCAACTACCAGTTTCAACACCAGCTTCCATAATCGCTTGGACTTCCTCAGCTTTAAAGCCTGCACGGGTTAGCTGGCTACCATATTCAGCAATGATGTCTAACTGTTCTGGCGGAAATCCCATTTTTAACAAAGCATCAACCATACCAAGGGCACTATCTTGCGTTATTCCTAATTCATTTCCTATTTCATAGGTTTCTTGAATCAACTCTGTAAAATCTATACCGTCATAGGATTGCGCGATTGTTGCTGCACCTTTAACGATAGATGCATTCGCTTCATCACTAATATCTTTATTTAAAGCCCATTGCCTACGTACACCAGCAAGTGATTCTTCAGCATCCACTCCATAAGCTGTTACGCCTCTTATTGCTTCTTCTACTGATTTTTTCGAGGATTCAGGGACATCAAAAGATATATCAATTTTGGTTTTCAATTTTGACATATCAAGTGCTTTTTCAACAGCTGTTGCAATTCCACCACCAGCTGCTAAACCGCCGATAACATTCTCTAATCCTACTTTTAGACCTTCAAACTTCTTCTCGGTTCTGCCAGCTTCTTGCTGTAAGTCTCTTAACTCATTTTGTACTTGTTGTATAGAGTTTCCGGCATCCACAGATCGGAGGGCACGTTGTAATTTTTCAATATCAGCTTCAGCCCCTAAAGCTTCACGACCAATAAGACCAATTGCTTGTTCTAACTGTCGACTTGTAGCCGATCCACTTTTAATTGCATTTACAAGACGATTACCTAATGCGCTCGCAAAATCATCAACACTTTTTCCTGTAGCACTAAATAAAGTTTCTAATTGCCGTGTTGAACTTGCTACATTTTCTTGTTCGGCTTTCATATTACCGAGCTTATTTTTCAGACCATCAAGTGACCCTTGTGTAAATTCAATTTCACGCCTAAATGCGCGATACTGCTCTTCTGAAATTTTCCCATTTTGAAATTGCTCTTGAACCTGTTGCTCCGCTTCTTTTAATTTATCAAGCTTTTGTGTAGTTTTTTCAATTTGTTGTGTAAGCAACTGTTGCTTTTGAGCAAGTGCCTCAACGTTACCGGGATTAAACTTTAATAAACGTTCAACATCTTTTAACTCTTTAGTCAAAGAATCACTTTGCTTATTCACGTCTTTTAAGGCATTTTGTAACGGTTGCGTATTTCCTCCAATTTCAATCGTAATTCCTTTAATTTTTCCTCCTGCCATTACCTCACCCTTTTTCTTAGAAAGCATTAAAGTCTTCTTGAGTTGCTTTTCGCGCTTTTTCTTTTCCTGGATTTTTCATTTCAGCATACTCAGCGATATAGTCAAAACAATCACCAATCGTCATCACTTCTAAGTCCCAATATGTGAGCCTTGCTTCATAACAAAGAGCAAGGAACAATTCAGTGCTTAATTCTTCATCACCGAAAGTCCCTTGCTTTCCATTAATTTTCTTTACTTTTTTTTTGCTCCCATTGTTTTTTGAACCATCTCATTAATTTCCGGCATTATATCGTAAATAGGAAACTCATCAAATCCTTCTAACCAAGTCATCGGGTCTGGAATTTCAGAATCGGCTGTTTTAGCGTATAGCCAAACTAAATCGTAACAAACTTCAAAATCTACTTTGTCGAAATCTAAGTTAGAAAAATCAATAGTACCTTCTGTTGCATCTTGCGAAGCGAATGTACCTATAGCTCCTAATTTAAACATATCGGCAAATAAATCCCGTCTAAATTGCGCCTTATATCGCTTGGCCGATGCTGCATTAGCTTTTAATTTGACCTGTTTTCCGTCTATTGTAATTGTCTTTTCCATTTACTTACGCTCCTTTTGGTAATACAGGTACTTTTGTATACACTTTTTTGTACCAATTATTATAAATATCTGTTTTTGATTTAGTAGTAGTTTTCGTTTTAACCATACGTTTTCCATTAATATCAATAGGGCTGGATACAAATTTAAGTTCATTTGTATTTGGCTCCGCTGAATTTGTTTTCGTTTTAGATGCAAGTGTTGGACGACTTGCAGAACAGTTAAACATAACGTGTCGAGTTGCTCGTACATCGCCATCAAATTCAAATAATAATGCAAATGATTTTCCTTTAGCATCCGCTAACTCATTTAACACACCATCTTCTTCGTCTAATTCCTCTCCTAGTGCATCAATTGCAAATTGTTCCGGAATAGTCGCAATAGAAAGCGTTCCATCATACCCTTGGTTATTACTTGCAGCGTAATAAAGCATGTCATCAGCGTAGAATTCAATTAAATCCCCTCGTGGATCAAACGTTAATTCAACCGCTCCAGGTAATGGAATTGGTGTATTAAATGTAACTACACCATCTTTAATATCGAAAAGCGCATAATGGACATTCTTTAAACCAAATGCTACTTTATTTTCATTCATTTATATCAACCTCGTTTCATAAAATTTTTGATACATATTTTCAGATTCAATAAAAGTCCCATACGAGTCATAAGGAATCTCGTGATCATCTAGAACTTGTTCTAGCTTGGCTTCCGCAACTACATCTTTCTTAGTTGTATAAAGCTCTATATTTACATCATTTATCTTGTGATACACCTTGTTATCAGCCATTAAATTTGCTGACCCATCCACAAGAAAACAGATATACGGTGGCGCCGGAACTGGATTACCTGGTGTTGCTATGAAATGCGAATAAGCCACAGGATAGCCTGTAGCTTCAAGAATTTTTATAAATTCTCCTAATGTTAATGTCATGATTCAATTGCCCTTTCAATACGTTTTGGCAATTCATCAATTACATACTCTTCAACGGGACGAATATGCACTTTCTCCGGTACTCGGCCACCACTAGCTTTCGCATGGCCATTTTCTAAAAGATGCGTTAATTGCCCTTTTGTATTATGGATAACAACGGCTTTATCTACTTTTTTCTTACGCCAACCTTTACGATAACCACCTGTTTTTTTAGGACTATTTTGTCTTAACTTGTTTACAGCAATATCAGCTACATCTTCTTGTGCAGTTGTTAATTCTTCTTCCACAACATTTGCATATCTTTGCAATTCTCTTGCAAGATCACTCGCAAAATTACTCATATTAAACATGCTCCTTTGCGATAATAGTCAATGTTTGATACATTTCATCATCATTCATTGGCGGTTCGATAATGTCAAAGATACGATTCTTCATATTAATTCGCATTAATTCTGTAATACCTGTTGTATAAGGAATTACAAACCGATAAATTCGTGTAGACTGTGAAGCTGAAGCTTCAATATACTCAGACCCTTTCACCGTTTTTATCATTGCCCATGCACTTTTAACTTCTTCCCAATTACCTGTTTCAATTGCTTGATTCAATTCATCTTTTATTATTTCAGGTTGTTCAATGCGAATTCGATTTCTAAAGTCACCTGTATTCAGTGGTTTTTTATACTGAAAAGGACGCATATTACTCACCGTCCAATTTGATTTCTTCTAATGCTTTTGCAATACCAAAACTATTAATTTCGGTTAAAAAGTTTTTAGTAAAATACTCAAGTGCATCATTATAAGCATAACGAGAACGTTCAAAAACTAATTCTTTGAACGTCTCATCTTTGTTTATGTCATACAATCCACATACTTTTAATAAAGCTTCATTGGATGCAAAAAGGATGCGCTTTAGGTTATCGTCTTCATCATCACCCAAGTGCATCCTATCTTTGAACTGCTGTATTATTTCGTCTGAAATTACTGTCTCCATTTACATCACCCTTCAGTCGGTGGTGTTACTTCTTCAAGCTTTAATGTGTAAACTTGTGAAGTGTATTTATCCTTCGGTTTACCTGTAGCATATTGTTTAGCAATATAAACAGTTGCATCTTCTAAAGCTAATGTTTCTTCATACTTCTTGATTGGCTCTGTTCCACCCATTGCTGCAACATATTGACCTTTAACAAAGAATAATACTTTTCCTTGAGGTACAAACACTGACTCTGTAAGAATTGGATTAAATGGCAAACTAGTTACATATACTCCAGCCGCATTTTGAATTGTCGCGTTTGCTTGAATATCAAAAGTATCAAACGGATTAGTTACCATAACTACTTTACCAGCAATGTTTTTTGGTCGATCTGCGTCTGAACCATCAGCATTTAACTTTTTAGCTAGTAGTTTAACAACACCTTTTAATTCATTGATTGTTTTGCGGCCTGGCTCGAACGTTAAAGTTCCTACTGGCTTTTTATCTGGATATACTCCATTCACAACATTTCCACTTGGATCTTTTAATAACCCAATAGGTTCATTTTTACCTGTACCAGCTACAAATCCACGTTCTAAACCTACTTTCATCGCTTCTGTAATCATTGTACGGACATAACGTTCTACCCATACAGGCCCAAGTTTCAACATGTCATTTGCTAATGGAATAAATGCCGTCAATTTAAGTTGGGAAATGCTATCTTTACGGAATGTAGCATTTAATTGACCTTTAATACCATCAAATAATGGTCCCCATACCGCTGCGCCTTCTGGATCTCCATAAATAAATTCTGTTACTGCACCCAGATTTTCAAGACCGATATGTTTTAGGAAAGGATGATCTTCAACTAAATCATCAAAAATACGTTCTTGGGTTGTCTTAGGTAAAGTTTCAGTAGACTTAAAGCCGCCTTCTTCCACAACTGCATTAAAGAACTTCATTTCTTCACTTGTTAATACATTAGCACCGCGAGATTGCATAATAGAACGATCTACCATTGATTCATTCACTTGATTTAAAATATCTGTTCTTACATCTGTAGCAAGTGCTTCAATCATGGAGTTCAATGCTACTGATTGCTCTTCTGCTGTACCTTCCTGTGTAGCTTTTGCAAATGCTAGTTTCTTTTCTTCAAAATTATTAAACTTGATAACCATATTTTATTTTCCTCCTAATGTTAAAAAGAGCGTACTCAAATTCTGTTTTGTATGAACAGGCTCTTGAATAAGCTCTTTTGGATTTTGATTATTTTGTTGTTTCGTATACTTAGCTACTAAACTTTCTTTTAAATTTTCTACAACTTCCTCCTCTTCATCCTCTTGCGTATCATCAATTTCAATTTCATCTGCAATTTCATCAGCTAAACCAAGAGCTACTGCTTCCTCTGCTGTTAGCCAAGTTTCATCTTTTAAAAGTTGTTTTAATTCTTCATCTGTTCCAACAAAACGTTTCTTATAAGATCCTGCTAAAGCTGAATCAATCTTTCGTAAATCTCTTGCTGTTTTTTCAAAAAGATCTGCGTTTCCATATTCAAAGGTACTTGCTTGGTGAATCATCATCATAGTATTACTAGGCATAATAATTCTGTCTCCTGCCATTGCAATTACAGATGCGGCACTAGCTGCCCAACCATCAATATGAACTATAATTTCTGCACTATGCTGCTTTAACTGATTACAAATTGCTACACCATCGAATGCGGAACCTCCACCCGAATTAATATGAACGTGAATTTTTTCTGCTTTAACATCTTGAATTTTTCTTCTTACTGCTTCAGCATTATTTTCACTAAACCATCCACCAATTGATCCATAAACAGTTAATTTGTATTCATTTTCACCTTTAGCTTCAAAACGAATGTCTCGTTTTAAATTCAAAAGCTTACTCATATTCACATGTTCCATCATTTCTCACCCCCTTCAGATTCATTTAATTTTGTATAGTTCTTCGTAATATGATGGACATTTAGGTTTGGATCATCTGACTCTTCATAATCTACTTCTGAACGAATTTCATTTCCTGTAAATGCACTTGAAGAAATGAGCTTATCAATACTTGTCGCAAGATCAAATATACTTTGGTAGGAAACAGCTTTAACCTCAATTTTTTGTCCCAAAAGATATTCACTCATTTCAAAGAATTTAACGTTCGCTTCATCAGATAGTTTTTTTAATAATGGTCGTACTGTGAAAAGCATATAATTTTTCGTTTGCTTTTCTACATCAGCCATTTCTCCATATATCAAAGCTATAGGAATACCGATTGCCATAGCTACTTGATTTAAGAAACCATTTGTTACTTTATTGATTTCTTCCACACTTGGGCCATTTGCAACACCATTGTATATCTCGTTATAATTAATACCTTTTTGCTGTGGAACAATAGCTATATCTTTTGAACCAATTGACTTATACATGTTGTCTATAAACTCTTGTAACTTTGCTATTTGTTCCTCAGTTTTAGCACCAATCATATCCATATCAACTGTTCCACGAACTTGATTTTTACGTTTTTGAGAGTTTAATATTCTGCCGAACAAATCCCCATAATCTGCAAATAATCCATCAATAAGTGGGGTTAATTTATCATTTCGATACTTCAAATGAATAACTTCGCTTTGCTTAAAACTTCTCTTAAACGTATAATCTTTTACCCTTACATCCGTAAAAGTATCTTCAAACACAGCGTACTCATTATGTTGAAATCCATCTGCAATAAGTAAATCACCATCATCTGCTTGTATAACTAAACACTCATTATCATAAATAAGTTTTCGAACAAACCGTTCCCAAAAGGTACTTGCGGTCATATTCTTGTTTGGTCTTACGTTTAATCGATAATAAAGCTCATTCTTCTTAAATGCTTTACCATTTCTTATTCTAAATTCAGATTGACTAATCGTTCTTCCTAAAAATGAAACGCATGTATCAATTGCCAATCGTTTCATATGAAGCCTGTTTGCAGTATCAGTTATTATGTCCAGATCCAACATGAATTCTAGTTCTTTATTTCTTTTAAATACTGAACCTAACCATCCAATGGTTATCACCCCCTTTATTAGAATTTAATATTGCCTATAACAAAATCAGTAGCTTCTTGTATCTCATCCGCCCGATAAAGAGCATGAACAAAACACTGAAACCCGTCTGTTTTTCTACGAACGGGCTCTTTCTTTTCATATATTTTATTTCCATCAGCTTTGATAACAACCAATACATTTTGTGTATACCAACGCATTAGCGGATTATCATCAAAAACAATTTGTTTATTCGCAAATGCCATTTCAATACGTGGAGCTAACAAACTATGAATTGCTTTTGGGTTTCGTATAACTTCTATTTCAAATCCTTCTGCTACTAATAGTGGTCTTATTGCTTCCATACGGAAGTTATCCGCTATAATTTTTTTAATCCCATATTGTTCTCGCATTTCTACAAACCAATCAACAATGTGTTGAGGATTAATAGTCGGTTCATCAACAACTGTTAGTAATCCTTGCTCTTCCCACTCTTTAATTGGAGCGAATTTTTGTTTCTTGAACTCGCCTGCTTTTTTAGAATATCCGTAATAGATATCAACAAATTCTTTTCGTACGAAGGAATGAGTTTTAAAAATGTATTCCCCATTTTGTCTAAATAAAAGACCACATGCTGCAAAGTCCCGAATACTTGCAAAGTCTAACGCCCCTATGCATTCTTGAGCATATAAATCAGGAAAAGGACGATTTGTAGCAAGAATTTCTGACCATTTTGCAACGGACCGTTCTAAATTTGTAACAGGTAAGTTCATTCGCTTTGTCATGAACTCTTCTCGGTTACTTGGATCGTCCTCTAAATCCTCATACTCTTCTTTTATTGTTTCAAGTAAGCCTTCAGCATACTCACTTAACGGCTGAGATAACATTGGATTCGCCATTTCCCAATTATCGATTTCATCAACTTCTTTTTCATCATTTAATTTACAGATGAAAGGGAACAGCGCATTCGGACGGGCTTCACCCTTTAAAACTTTCATTGCCTTTTCTTTTAATTTATCTAAGAATCCATCTCTTACATATCCATCTGTACCAATGTAAAACTCACGCGGATTTTTCTTTTTTCCCAAACCACTGATGTGAACACGGACATCTTTATTGCTTTCATATTGATGGACTTCATCAAACATTACAGCTCCATCGCGAAGACCATCTTTTGTGTCTCCGTTTGATGTTCTAAACTTCACTACACTTCCAGTCGATTTCGAAATGGTTTGTGTTAATGTTGTTTTAAAAGCTCTTTGTAAAACTTCATTTCTTTTAATACATTTATGAATTTCATCTGGGCTTGTTTTTGCTTGCTCTTCACTGTTTGCAACAACGGAAATGTTATATTCAGGAATGCCATGTAATTCGCTTATTAAAAAGTGAAGAATAACTGTCATTAAACCATTTTTACCGCCGCCACGGCCAAGCATCCACAAGAATTTACGATAAAATACACGGCCATTTTTCTTATAAAATAAAAAGACGAATGCTATTAAGAATTTTTGAAATGACTGTAATGAAAAGTACCACTTTTCACCAAAGCGGATACACTTCTCGATCATTTCATCATCAAAATACAAGTCGTCTCTATTTAAAACGTATTTTTCCAGGTATTCAATTAACAGTTCTCTTTCATTGTTGAACTTTACTTTACCACTTCTATAAAGTTCAATGTATTCATCTACATATTTTTGCCTAATCATACTAAATCACTTGGACTGTAACCCGAATTAGAAGCACCAACTTTAGGAGAAAGTTTTATATCTCTTCCCAAAGCAATTAATGAACTGTTAATTTTATTCCTCTCACTTATAAGAGGGTGGGCTTTAACAAAAACTTGAGAACCGTTTTTTATCGTTACGGACTCGCCTTCTTTATTAATAGTTTTATTTATTTTTCTAAATGCTTTTACAAGATCAATATATCTTTCTACCTTTTCAACTTCGACTAAATCTGTAATATCAATACTATTCATAAGCTGTTCTTTTAACCTCACAATACTAACAGCCATCTACCCACCCCCCTTACGTGCGTAAAATCGAAAAAAACCTGACAGTTAACCCCCTCCTCCGGTGCCCCTTTGAGCATTTTTTGATGAAATATTTTAAGGGGGGGACTATTTTTATATTGCTTTACCACTTTTCATCATGTTCCCATATATTTTGTTTCTTTTCGTAAACTCTTCCGTGTTCTTTGTTATGACAATTTACACAAACTGTTTCAAGATTGTTTATATCTAATGCAAGATCAGGATGATGCTCAAGCTCTTTGATATGATGGACAACGAGTTGAATCTTCTTACGCTTGGCACTCTCACTGTACTCATTGGTATCTGTTTGTACTCGACCATTTCGCTTACACTCTTGGCATTCGTAGTTGTCACGCTTCTTTACTTGCTCTCGTATACTCTTCCACTCACCACTGTCATAGAACTTACGCTTCTGTTGTTTGGTTTTGTATTCTTCCATCGTTCTCCACCGATTATTTTTTCTTATTATAAAATATTAATCACTATATATATTTCTTAAGTTTAGCTACTTTCAGTATCCCTTCCTTTTAGGTGTTCATTTTCTCCAATAAAAAAAAGCATCTATTCTGATGCTTTTTAACTAAAAATATCTTCTATGCACAAAATTACCAACTAAATATTCACGAAAAACATTATTATACAGGCTAAAAGAGGAATCAAAAACCCTATAAATGTAAGACATAAACCCAAATTAAAAAACAGCAACTTACTATAAGTAATTTGAGATAACGTAACTACTTGTATAGCAAAGTCCAAATTCTTCTGATCTACTGGGATGTCATACTTTGTATTAATAGCATCTAAATATGCCTGTGGGCTAAAATCTTTAATAACTCCATAAAACATTAAATTATGATAGCCAATGGAACTATTCAAAACATTGCTTTGTGCTTCTCGTATTCTATTCAATAGAGGTGAAAATGAAATTAAATTAACGACTATACTTATCATGATAATTGAGCAGCCAATAATTAAAGCTGTTTTAATAACAGGTTCACTTATTTTATCAATTATTTTATCTAAAACCCCAAATACTACTACACCATTAAAAGTTAACAACGCAGCATTTTTAGTTTCTGCAAACTTCAGCCACTCTCTAACATCTTCATATATACTTTTTATAACATCCATGTAACTCACACCTATAGAAATATTTTCTCTTTCAGTTGAGGGAATTGTTCTAGAGCAGCCTTACAAGCTACTCTTACACTTTTTTCAAAATCATCGACATATTCTCTTAAGTCAACTTTTTGAATATCATTTGGATTAAACCAAATAACTTCATCATGACTATTCTTTTGAATATCTCTGTTCTCAGTTTTTGCAATAAATATAATACCGGATATAGCTCTAATTGGATTAGGAACCTGAAATATACGTACAGGCCTTAATTCACTCCCAAAATTTATTCTTACACCAAAATCCTTTTGATAACTTGTAACAAGAGCAGACTCAAAATCCTTTGAAACACTTAATTGACCACATCCAAATTCCCATTTTCCAGCAGCTACACGTTTTGTTTTGGGCCTTTTCCCTAATAAAATCTCACCTTCATTATTAAAACATACCGCTACGCAATGTACTTCAGATATTCTCTCTACCGGTACTAAAGGAATAATTGTGCGTTCATCATTTATAGGTTCAGTATCTTCAATTACATCTATAAAACTCTCTACCTCTTCTTTTTTCCCTAAATCAGACAAGATTCTTTCTAAATACTTAATCTCCCAATAATATTCTTGCCTTTTTTTTGTCATATTTTGCAATACTGGAGATGGACTAATAAGATCATCATACTCATAGATTTCTTCAACTTTATCCCATTTATCAAAAAAATATATTATAGGATACAGCCTATCATCCCAAATACCTTTCATCTTTTCATAAGATACTATCTTTAAAGATTCATCCACATCATACCTGTCTTTCTGTTCGATATTTCTTAGTACATCTCTTCTCAACCAAATTAAGTAGGCTAACTCGGGACTCACCAGAACTTTTTGTTTATGAGCATGTTTACAAAGTCGAAATCCCATATCAATATCAGGTCCTAGAAAATCCTTTCGGCCATCTCCTCTTATACCATCAACCTGAAATACAAGGTTTCTTCTAGTCATATATTTATTTTGTTGTTTTGTTTTATCATCTATTGGAGCCAACCAAATTGTTGCTTTTATATCAAGTAATTTTTGTGAATTAGGAAACACCCTAGAAAGTTCTTCATTCATATATCTAATTACCTTTAATGCAACTCTCGGCGCTTCATGCATTTCTTGTAATTTAGACAACCTTTTATAAAATAATACTTCATCCCCAATATATTTCCAGACCTTTACCCCATTATGTAAGAGCATCAGCTTTTCCTTTACCAATGCATAAAAGCCCTCTACAACCTCTGGCCAACCATCTGTAAATTTAGCTTTAAAACTAGTAGAATTAACTAAATCAAATGAATAAAAAATATAAACCCCTGATAAATTAACATCCGTTTCCATAATTTTTTTCGCTGCAACTAATTGTTCTGGCGCTATAGAAACATTTCCTACCAATATTTTAATCCTCCCAACTAAATAGGTTTAACCATCTTCCTCTTACTCTTACTGCCGAAACAGACACATCAAAATATTTCGCAATTGGATCTAAATGATATTTACCTTGTTTAAAATTTTTCTGAGCAACTTCAAGAAATTTATCTTTAGGCATTAAAAAAGCCCCCGCAAACTCATTTGCTTCATTTTCTTCCATTCCATGGCCATATCTATAATATACGGAATCTTTATACTCTTCGTTCTTTTCCCATTCCTGCTGATCAATTAAATATTTCATATGTAAAAATAAATGTCCAAGCTCATGGGCTATTGAAAACCTCCGCCTTTGTTCACACGTTTCACTTTGGAGAGTGATGATAAACTTTTTTTCATGATTTGAAGGCATTTTTTCAATTTTAGCTTCCATTCCCTCTTCTAGTGAATCAACATATTTAATTGCTCCACCTAATGATTCTGGTACCCTTTCAATAGCAACTGGAACTTTTAAATCTAGTATATCGTGTAAATTATAGGCTAGTTCATTTATTGCTTGTCTCCTTGACATACACTTTCTCCCCCTTCGTTTTAATATACCATAAACAAGGTATATCATTTGGGAATATGTACTATTATTTTATAAAAAATAACAAAATACCTGCCAATCTAAAAAATACAAGCACCTACATGGATTCGCTATAACTTCTACTATTCTTTTATTTATATTGCATTCAGTACATGAAGTTTTATTCTTCTCCCAATCACCTAATTCTTATGCAACTCCATACTGAACATTATTAAGTAACTGGAAGAAGAGCAAAAGCTCTCCCTAATAACGGTATCACTCAATCAGTACCATTTGCTG